>JAPUKT010000430.1 GCA_027295555.1 Deltaproteobacteria bacterium | reverse complement strand
GTAAAAACGCGGCGTAAGCGATCCCGGCGCAGATGAGGAACGTACCGACGCCGATGGCGCTGTAAGCGACACCGCCCATCACCAAGCCGACGATGCTGGCGAGGCTGCCCGCGCTCCCGGCAACGCCCTGGATAGCGCCTTGGAAGCGGTCGGCGGCGACTTTCGAAATCATGGAGACGACTGAAGGCCACATGATCCCGTTCCCGATCGCGAAGAGGGCGGCTCCCATGTAGAGGACCGCGACGTCGGTGGATTGCATCAAGACGAAGTTGGTGCCGAGGATGGGGAGGCCCGCCATGATCAGGGCCGGCTCGCTGAAACGTCGCGAGAGCCTCGCGAGCACGGGCCCTTCGACGACGACGATCATCAAGCTGAGGATCGCGAAGAAGGCGCCGATATCGGCGACATCCCAGCCAAGGCCGCGGGACGCATGCATTGGGAACGCCGTGTAATAGAAGTTGAACGAAAGAAGGATGGTGAAATACAGCGCCATCATGAACAGAACGTTCGGTTCGGCGAGGACGTCGCGAACCGATGTCTCTTGTGCCTTCGCGGCAAGGACGCAGTCACGCATCTCTTGGCCGAGGACTTTACCCTTCTCCTTGCGCGGACACTCGGGAAGCCCCTGAAAGCGCTTCGACTCGGGGAGGCCGAAAGCGATTAGACCCACGCCCACCAGTGCGATGACCGCCGCGGCGAATACCGGAAGCACCTCACCGTATGCGGTGACGCCAAGCACACTCGCGAGGCCCGGGCCCATGATCATGCCGAGGTTGGCGGCGACGCCCATGCGCCCGAAGTTGCGATTGCGCTCTTCGGACGGGGACACGTCGGCGACGTAAGCGTTCGCGACCGAGACATTTCCGCCGGTCAGGCCGTCGAGCGCTCGCGCGGCAAAGATGACGACCAAGGGGACCGTCATGGTGAATTGCCCGAAGGTTGGAGAGTCGACAGTGAAGAGCTCCGTTGGCGGGAGGAAGAGCGCCAGGGCAAACACGAGCCAGGAGACAAAGGTGCCGATCTCGCTGAGTAGGAGGATGCGTCGGCGGCCGTAGCGGTCGGACCAGCGGCCGAGAACCGGCGCGGCCACGAACTGGAAGGCCGGGTAGGTAGCGGCCACGAGGCCGTATACCAACGCGTTCCCGCCGAACCGCGTCACCAGGAACACCAGGAACGGGATAACGATGGTGAATCCCATCGTGCCGATGAAGTTCACGAGGAGCACGGGCGCCAGGGGAACGGATTTGCTGGATTGGGCCATGCCGTCAGTCCGCGACGCCCAGCTGCGTCAGCACGAACGCATAATCGAACGCCGTTTCCTTCAAGTAGTCGTACCGCCCTGACGCTCCGCCGTGGCCTGCTTCCATGTTGATTCGGAAGAGAAGGGGGTTTTCGTCGGTCTTGTGGGCGCGGAGCTTGGCGACATATTTGGCGGGCTCCCAGTACATGACTTGGCTGTCGTTCAGCGACGTGCGGACGAGCATCGTCGGGTAGTCGTGCGCACCGATGTTCGTGTAGGGGCAGTAGCCCTTCATGCGGAAGTAGGCCTCTCGCTCGTTGGGATCGCCCCACTCCTCGTGCTCCCCAACCGTCAGCGGGAGGGTGTCGTCGAGCATGGTGTTGAGCACGTCGACGAAGGGAACCAACGACACCACGACGGCAAAGAGATCGGGTCGCATGTTGGTGACTGCGCCCATCAAGAGGCCACCGGCGCTGCCGCCCATGATCGCAAGTCGCTCGCTCGAGGTGTATCGGTTGGCGATCAGGTGCTCAGCAACTGCGATGAAGTCCGTGAAGGTGTTTTCCTTGTGCTTCATCCGGCCTTGGTCATGCCATGGCTTTCCGAGCTCGCCTCCGCCACGGATGTGAGCGATTGCGTATGTGACGCCTCGGTCGAGCAGGCTGACGCGGGTGTGTGAAAAGCCAGTCGGGTAGGGGTAGCCGTACGAGCCATACCCAGCCAACAACATGGGGGCAGAACCGTCTCGCGGCGTGCCGTTCCGGTAGACCACGGAGATGGGAACCTTGGTACCGTCCTTGGCGGTGGCCCAAAGCCGCTCGGATTGATAGTTGGCGGGGTCGTATCCACCGAGCACCTCGACCTGTTTGACGAGCGTCCGTTCTCGAGTGGCTACGTCGTAGTCGAAGACCGAGTCAGGCGTCGTGAGCGACTCGTAGCGGAATCGAAACTCATCGGTGGAAAACTCGGCGTTGGCTCCCGGGTAGATCGAGTAGACGGGCTCGTCCATCGCAACGCGATGGGATTCACCCCCGAAGTGGTCCGCGCGAATGTAGGGAAGCCCCTGCTCGCGCTCGGACAGCACGTAGAAATCTTCGAAGACGTCGAGACCCTCGACCATGACATCATCGCGGTGAGCGACGACCTCCTCCCAGGACGACGGACCCGGCGTCGCGACCGGCGTGCGCACGATTCGGAAGTTCCGACCGTTGTCGTTCGTCCGAATCAGAAACTCATCGTCGTGATGGGCCACATCGTACTCGTGGTCCTGCTTTCGTTCGGCGACGAGTCGCCACGCTCCAGTCGGGTCGTCCGCTCCGAGAAAGCCGATTTCGCTCGTGGTGTGACTGAAGGAGCCGCGGAACACGTACTTCCCACTTCGCGAGCGCCACACCGCCACTCGAAAACGCTCGTCGTCTTCCTGATAGAGGAGCGGGTCGTCACCGCCGTCGCCCAAACGGTGCCGGAGGACCCGGTACGAGCGCTTGGTGTCGTCGTCGACCGTATAGAAGAAGGTTTGGCTGTCGCTTGCCCACGCGAAGGACTTCACCTTTTCGATGCGCTCGGGGAGCACTTCGCCCGACTCGAGCTCCTTGATCTGGAGCGTGTAGTCGCGGAACCCGGTCTCATCGAGGGAGAACGCGAGGTAGCCCCCGTCCGGGGAAACCTCGTAGACGCCGAGGCCGAGGAACGGTCGGTTCTCGGCGAGCTCGTTCATATCGAGCAACACCTCTTCGGTCTCCGCCTTGCCGGGATCGCGCCGGGAATAGATCCGGTACTGCTTCCCCTCCTCGGTGCGATGGTAGTACTCGAAGTCGCCTTTGCGATACGGCGCGCTTTGGTCGGTCTCTTGGATGCGACCGAGCATTTCTTCGTAGAAGGTCTTTTGAAGGGCTTCGGTCGGCTCCATGAACGCCGCAGTGTAGGCGTTTTCGGCTTCGAGATACGTGGTGACTTCGTCCGCGCCTTTTTCGCGAAGCCAGTAGTAGTCGTCGACACGCGTGTCGTCGTTGAGAGTGACCGAGTGGAGATGAATGGGGGCAACCGGCGGAGTCATGATCGGCGTCGCGTGCTCGGACGAGGTTTTGAAGGTCCTCGCGCAGCCTGGCAAGACGAGGATCACCAGGAGTAGGATGAAGAGTCGTCGCATGTCAGTGGATCGTCGGCTCTGACTGGACTGCGTACTCGGCCAACGCGGTGACAATCTTATCGACGAGATCCCGTGCTTCGGCTTGTTTTCCGGCGATTCCGTTTGCCAAGAAGCTGAATGCGATCGACTTGTCGGGCTCTCCGAGCACGTACCCCGATAGTGCGATCACATCGCGAAGGGTGCCGGTCTTGGCGCGCACCATCCTCGGGCGAGGCACGTTCTTCAAACGTGACTGGAGCGTTCCGTCCGTCCCTCCCACCGCGAGTTGGGAGATGTACTCTGCGCG
>JAPUKT010000043.1 GCA_027295555.1 Deltaproteobacteria bacterium | reverse complement strand
GCACATCGTGGGGCACGCGGTCGCCGTGAAAACCTGCGGCCCCTTTGCGCAAGGCGTCGGCAACTCGGGTCCTGACGTCCGCGTGCCCCACGATGTGCTCGGCCAGATGTCGTTCGAGCTCGAGGAGTTTCTGGGCATCGGTCACGAGGAGTCGCTCGACTGGAACGCGAACTTTTTCCGCAACGACTTGGGCAACGGCCTCGCGGTCGACGACGGCGCCGCCACGTCGACGGATCCGCGCACCGGCTAGGTCGAGCAGCCCGATCGCCTTGTCCGGCAGCGTTTGCTCCGAAATGTAACGCACGGACAGCTCGACGGCGGATTCGACGGCTTCTGGCGCATAGACGATGCCGTGATGGACCTCATACCGCGGCGCAATACCCCGGAGGATCTCGATCGCGTCCTCCGCCGTAGGCTCGGCGACGTGAATCGGTGAGAAGCGACGAGCAAGCGCAGCGTCCTGTTCGACGTACTTCCGGTAGTCGGCATCCGTCGTCGCACCGATGCAAGGGAGCTCGCCACGAGCGAGCGACGCCTTGAGCTCGTGCGCCAAGTCGTCCGGCGCGTCGCCTCCCGTGAAAAGCGCATGGACTTCGTCGATGAACAATACGATGCGGCCTTTGGCTCGCTTCACCTCGAACTGCAATCGCCGCATCCGCTCGGAAAGCGCGCCTCGCACGCCTGTCCCGGAGACCAATCCGCCGGCAGAGAGCTCCACCAGAATCGTCCCCTCGAGTCCCCCGACGCCCTCTCCGCCGAGGGCGAGCTTGCGTGCAAGCCCTTCGACGATGGCGGTCTTCCCAACGCCAGGCGGCCCCACCAGAAGGGGGTTGTTCGAACGACGCCTAGCCAAAACGTCGAGCAATCGTTCTATCTCGGCGTCCCGTCCGATCACTTCGTCGATCTCCCCGAGCGAAGCCATCTCCGTGAGGTTCCGCCCGAGCTTGCAGAGCATCGGATAGGCTCCCGCGTCGAGCGCAAAGGGAGAAGAAGAGGGAACGATGATCTCTTCTTCGGCCGGGATCTCTTCGGGCGGCTCAGGCTCGACCAGCGCCTCGGGTTTCTCGACGCGAAGCTCGATCAGGGGTGCCGCTTTGACGTTTCGACGCGCGGAAGGTCGCGAGGGTCGGCTGGGGCCTTCTGCGGGCGGGGCCGCGGGCCGAATGTAGGTCGACGCGCGTTCGGCGCGCACGTCGTCCGGCGAAAGCAAGCTTCGCACCGCTTCTTGGACCTGTTTGGGCCCAGCCCCGATCTGTTCGAGGCTTCGATGCGCCGAGCTACGGGTGTCTCGGGCGATCGCAAAGAGAAGATGGGCAGGCAAGACCTCCTCATGGCCCATCGCTTTCGCGATTCGGTAGGCTCGCTCGACCGCACGCTCGAGCGCGCTGCTCGGCTCTGGGTCGACGATCCGGATCGCGCTCAACAGATCGCTCTCCCGAACCCCAAGCCGCGAGAGGAGCTTCTCCGTCGGCCCGCCCGATTGGAGCATCACCAAAATGAGGTATCCGGTCGACGGGCTGTGGGCACGCCTCTGCGCCTCCCGCTGTGCTCGCGCGACCAGCCCCCTGACTTCCCCGCCGACTGTCGTCATCGAACGCCGTAGTCCCCCTGGTTACTCGCTCCGAGTTAGCGGCCAGCGCTTCACGGGACAACTTTTTGGCCTTGGATCGGGGCAGTGGATTGCACGGTGCCTACAAAGCCCCACCCTGTCACCCTGTCACTGCATAATTCCAGTTGTTAGCCTGATCTTGGGACGAACCCAGGAGCAGGCTTTTGAATCTACGGATCGTTTTCATCGCTGCCTCGACGGCAGCCATCCTCTGCGCGCTGACCCCATGGGACGAAGCCGAAGCGGCTTCGGGGCTGAGAGCGAAAATCTACCTCACGCAAAAGGGGATCCCCCGTACGCTTTCCGAAGCGGGCGTGCTGCGATTCGTGCGGCAGCACAGAGCCACCCGGCTCTACGAAACCGCGGAAATGCCCATCAAGGACCGACAGTGGAGAGCCAGCCTAGTGGCATCGTTCAACGCCCCCGTCCGGGACTCCGAGTTTGAGTTGCTGTTCTACGACATCCAAACCGCCGAGCGGAAGTTCATCGCACCGGCGATGACTGTCTTCCTCAGCAACAGCAATCAGAAGACGATCGTCCACAAGATGTATCTCAAGCGACCTCAGTTCAAGCCCAACCGGCGCCTTGAAATGGTCATCACGGTCCGCCGGCAAGAGGTGGGTCGTTATCGCTTTCAAATTCTCGGCCAAGCGGTACAACACAGCGGCGAAGTCACCTTCACGGACGACGAAGCCCGCTAATACGTGCTGAGCATCAATGAAGTCACGACGAGGGCCGCCAAAGGCTCTCTGGAACCGGTCTACTTGCTGGTCGGGACCGAGCGGCTCCTCGTCGAGCGCGCGGTGGACGCCGTTCGCAAGGCGGTCGATCAACGCGGCGCTCCCGGCTTCAACGTAGATCTCTTCGATGGAAAGGGTCTCGAAGCGGTAAGTGTGATCTCGGCAGCTCAGACGCTGCCCATGATGGCGGACAGGCGATTCGTGCTCGTACGGCACGTCGATGCGATGACGCCCACCGAGCAGTCGAATCTCGCCGAGTACCTGGCCGATCCCAACGATTCAACGAGTCTCGTGCTGACCGCGGACAAGCTCGACGGCCGTGGAAAGCTGACGAAAATCGCGAAGAAGCAGGGTTGGCTCACCGACGCCAAGCCATTGCGCGGTAGCGAGCTTCGCGCCTTCGTTCGTGCCGAGGCCACCGCGCGCGGTCACAACATCGCGCCCCAAGCCATCGAGACACTTCTCGACGCGGTTGGCGATGATCTCGCCGCGATCGACGACGCAATCGAAAGGCTTTCGTTGTTCGTGGGCGCAGGCCAACGCATCGACTCCGACGCGGTGATGACGTGCGTGACGCGGATTCGCGTGGAGTCGATTTGGAGCCTGGTTGACGCCATCGGGCTCAAGGATCGACGCAAAGGTATTGCGGCGGCCCAGTCGCTGCTCGCAGATCGGGAACCACCATTGCGTCTTCTCGCTATGGTCGCTCGACAGCTTCGGATCGTCGCGCGCATGCGCGAGGCGCTCTCCGAAGGCCTGCGTCCCCAGGAAGCCGCTAAGCGGGCTGGGGCCCCACCGTTCAAGGCAAACGATCTCACCGCCTCCGCGCGGCAGTTCACCGCGGACACCTTGGGTGAAGCGTTCGCGCTCATCGCCCAAACCGATATGGCGCTGAAGAGCAGCAAACGGCCGCCGGACGTAGTCCTGCAAGACGCCGTGCTGGAGCTCTGCACCGCCCCCACACTATCGCCTAGCTGAGCGTGTTGACCTGGTGGGTCAGCCTGGAGATGTGCCGCGAGCCGGTCTTGCGATGATAGATGCCCTTGGAAACCGCTGCGTCGATCTTGCTCACGGCCTCGATCAGGGCCTTCTTCGCTGCACCGGTATTGCCCGCTGCGACGGCGGCACGCACACGCTTCACGCAGGTCCGCACGTTGGTGCGGATGTTGCGGTTGCGCGCGGTTCGCTTGATCGTCTGGCGGGCTCGCTTTTTTGCTGAGGCGTGGTCGGCCACTCTGATATCCTCCTCGTGGGGACGCGTCTGCTAGCCCTGCCGGAGGGGGCTGTCAAGCCCTCCGCCTCTTTTGGAAACCCGCCCTCCGCCTCTTTTGGGAACCCGCCCTCCGCCCTTGCAACCCACTCTCTAGGCAGGCATACACGCTCGTGTCCCGACGGCAGCAAACGTTGGATTGGCTTGCGAAGCTCGTCACAGAGCGCCGAAAGCTGGTCGTTGGCGTCACCGTCGGCGTCACGCTGGCCTTCGTCTCCCAGATCCCCAAGCTCACGGCAGATCCTGCCCCGGAGAGCCTCCTTTCATCCTTCGAGGGCGAGGAATACGCCGTCATCCAGCAGCGCTTCGAGGAGTGGTTCGGCAAGCGTCGGACCGCCGTCCTTCTGCTGGTCGAGGCGGACGATGTCCTGTCTCGCGAGTCTCTACAGGACATCCACGATCTGTCGCTCTACTTCGCTGACAGGTCCTGGGTCGACAAGGTCGCGAGCATCACGACTCTCAGCATTCCGCGGCGTGTCAAAGGCGCCGAGGACGAGGATGGGGGCGCCGATCTCGATGACCTGGACCTCCAGGCGGTCGACGACGAAGACGGGGGAGATCTCGATGACCTCGACGATCTAGACGACCTCGACGAAGAGGACGAGAACAGTCAGGGAGACCTCGAAGACGACGCATTCAACGCGCTCCTCGACATCATCGAAAGCGATCCCGATCGATTCCCAGGCGGGATCGCCGTGGCCGGTCCCGCACTTTCCGCAGAGCTCAAGACCGACCCGATCGTCGGCGACGCCGAAGTCACCGAGGAGGAAGCCGCCGAGCTCGCACGCGCAGTCGAGGGCAACCCGTTGCTCCTCGGACGATTGATCGACGAGGATCACACAGTCGCTGGGATCGCCCTACAGCTCCCGGAGCTTGGCCCGAGCGAAATGCGAAATGCGATGGATGAGCTTCGCGACGACCTCGCTCGCCCCGAGTTCGAAGATATCACTGTGCACGTGGGTGGCCTCCCATACCTCCGCAGCGTGATCGTCAAAAAGATGCGGGAGGACAACCTGCGCTTGATCCCCGTCACGATCCTCGTGTGCCTGCTGGTGTTGCTGCTGTCGTTCCGCTGGATCCCCGGCGTGTTGATGCCGCTCGCTGCTGTGGCTGTCACCGCGCTGATCGTCGTTGGTGGCATGGGTCTCTTCGGCGAGCCCATGAACATCCTCAACAACATCATCGTCCCACTCTTGATCATCATAGGCATCAGCGACGTGACACATCTCGTGCAGCGCTATCGCGACGAGGTGATAGGAGAACACGACACCCGAGAAGCCGGCCAGCGCACGGTGCGCGCGATGGCGGTCGCCATCATGCTGACATCAGCCACCACGGCGGCCGGCTTGGCATCGCTCGTCGTTTCCAAGACGGTGATGCTCCGCCACTTTGGAGTCACGGCCGGTCTCGGCGTCATGATTTCGTACTTGGTCATCATCACGTTCGTGCCAGCCGTGCTCACGTGGGCGAAGCCCCCGAAGCCCCGGCCCCCTCGCGAGCGCAACAGCATCTTCACAAGCGTGACCATAAACATGGTCGCCAAGCTGCTCCGTTGGCGCTGGCTCGTGCTCGCCCTCACCGCCGTGTTCACCCTAGGCGCAGGCTATGTGGCAAGCCACATCACGATTGACCACGCATTGCTCG
Source organism: Deltaproteobacteria bacterium (assembly GCA_027295555.1). Classification (GTDB taxonomy): domain Bacteria; phylum Myxococcota_A; class Polyangia; order Polyangiales; family Houyiibacteriaceae; genus SG8-38. The sequence goes on along the minus strand of JAPUKT010000043.1, from coordinate 9,106 downwards.
ATCAGTTCGACGAAACCGATCCGGTCTACACGACGACCGTGTTGATCGAGGAGAAACTCGATGGGGTACGGCCGCTCGAGCTCGTGCTCGTCAGCACCGAAGACGACCACTTCATGGATCCGAAGATGGTGAAGACCATCCAACAGATTCGAAACTGGGCAGCTCTTCGCCCAGAAATCATCCGTACGTTGAGCTACGGGGACATGCTTCGCGAGTCGTACGCGCTCCTCGCCGACGACCCGAGCGTTCGCTCCGAGGAGTTCAAGAGCGCTAAACAGATCAAGGGCCTCGTCACGATGATGAGCCAGCGCAAGCCCTCCCCACTCGACGCCTGGCTGACCGAGGACGGAGAGAAGGCGCGCGTCCAATTCAAGCTTCGGGACGTCGGAGCCCAAGCCACGATGACGTTTCTCGATGACCTCGAAAAGGTCGTCGACGCCCAACTCGGCGATGACGAAACCGTCTCGTATTCGTTCACGGGCGAGGCATTCACCGGCTCCCGAGGTCAGGCGGCGGTGGTCAGCGACTTGCTGGGCAGCCTGCTCGTGGCGGTGGTCGTCATCTTCCTCCTGCTCGCGTTCTTCTTCCGGAGCATTCGATTCGGCCTCTTGAGCATCCCACCGAACCTGATCCCGCTCGTCGTGACGATGGCCTACATGGTGTGGCGCGAGATCCCGCTCAATGTCTCGACGGTGATCATCTTTTCGATCAGCCTCGGGCTGGCGGTGAACGGCACGATTCACGTCCTCGCGCGATTTCGAGAAGAGATGCAGTCGGGGCTCGGACGCGAGGCAGCGCTGATTCGCGCAGCGCGCGGCACTGGGCGCGCAGTCGTCATCTCATGTGTGACCCTGATGGCCGGCTTCGCGGTACTCCTGCTGAGCTCGTTCGTGCCCGTGCGAAACTTCGGCGAGCTGATCGCCGTGACGATCGGCGGAACACTGGTCGCCACGCTCCTCGTTCTGCCGCCCCTACTCCGCGTCGCAGGCGGGCGTGACCCCGTTCCGGCCGACGGCGACTAGGCCAACGTCCCGGCTGCGCAGCCAGCGTCAGCGCCAGCCCCAACGTCAGCGTCAGCTCGCGTTAGAGGGGGTTGGCCGCGATGAAGTCGATCACAGCCTTCGCGAGGTCGACGCTATTGTCTTCTTGAACGAAGTGACCCGCCTCCGTGATTCGGACATGCTGTTGGCCGTCCGCACCGGGGATCTCGGCTTGAAAGACAGCATCAAAGGGCCCGAGAAAAGGGTCACTGACGCTATGGGCAGTCAAGACCGGTTTGATCCACTCGCGCAGGGCATCCCACGCAGCGTCTACCTCCGCCGGGACTGGCACTTCGCTGATACTCTTGATGATGTGCGGTACGGCCAGCGCGCCACCTTTGAACGTGTCGTCGGGGTATGGCGCGTCGTACGCGGCAAGCACGTCAGCCGGCAAAGCGGTCAAGCTCCCGGCCTGGACGACACCGCTGACAGGACCCGACTCCACGACCGAGCGAACGAAATCCGGCACACCACCAATGCTGGGACCCTCGTTCAAGGGGAGAAAGGTGTTCGTGACCACGAGCGAGCGGAAGAGGTCGGGATTCTCGGCGGCCAGCCGAAGCCCGATCGGCCCGCCCCAGTCGTGTGCCACGAGAACGATGTTGCGAAGCTGCAGCGCCTGAAGCACTCCCAGCAGCCACGTGACGTGGCGGTCGTACGTATGGTCGAGCTCGCTCGCCGGCTTGTCGCTCTTTCCGAAGCCGACCAGGTCTGGAACGATCGCGCGATGCCCCGCCTCGACGATTAACGGAACCACGTGCCGGTAGAGGTAGGACCAAGTCGGCTCACCATGCAGCATGACGACGGGCACACCGTCGCGCGGGCCTTCGTCGACGTAGTGCACGCGCACGTTGCCAAGCTCCACGTAGTGTGGCTCGAAGTCGTAGTCGGGCAGATCGTCGAAGCGCTCTTCGGGTGTCCGCAGCACTTCCTCAATAATCGGAAATCGGGAAGTGCCGCTGCTGTCGCCGCACGCAACAAGCACGACTGCCAGGGTCAACATCATGCGAACTCTAGACATTTCCATATGGGCCGATAGTGGGAAGTAACCATCGACGAAACCAAGGGGACACGCAAGGCCCTTGTAACCGTCCTGATTTCAGGCGGTTGTGAGTGACACCGCGCAAACCGATGTAGTGCTACGTTTGCGCGGTGTGCCTCGGAAGTTCCCGTGGATACACCGTTGGCGGCGCGGCAGCGTGTCCCCTTGAAACCCGTTCCGGCCGACGGCGACTAGTCGTCAGCGCCAGCGCTCACGCACCCAGGCGTTCAATCACCGCCGAGGCGAACTCCTCGGTGCCGAGCTCGCCCCCCACGTCCCGGGTTTTCTGGCCGTCGGTCAGCGCTCGGTTGTAGGCGCTTTTGATGCGTTCCCCGACCTCACGACAACGCGCGTCGCCGCGCGTGTCGGCGAGATGGTTCAGCATCATCACGGCCGACATGAGAAGCGCGAGCGGATTGGCGATCCCTTTTCCGGCGATGTTCGGTGCCGAGCCATGCACCGCTTCAAACACCGAATAATCGTTGCCTATGTTGGCGCCGGGAACGACTCCGAGCCCGCCGACGAAGCCAGCGCATAGGTCGCTGAGAACGTCGCCATAGAGGTTCTCGAGAAGCAACACGTCGAACTGTGTAGGGTCCTGCACCAGCTTCATGCAGCCGGCGTCGATGATCATCTCTTCGTGTTCGATGTCGTCGTAGCCACCTTCCTCACGAATCACCCGTGCGCATCGCAAGAACATGCCGTCGCTCAATTTCATGATGTTGGCTTTGTGCATGACCGTGATCTTTTTCCGACCTCGATCCCGGGCATACTGGAAGCCCCAGCTCGCAATCCGCCTCGAGGCGTGCTCCGTCGCGACCTTGAGGCTGGTCACCACGCCGGCGGTCACCTCGTTTTCGATACCACTGTAGAGGCCTTCGGTGTTCTCGCGGAGAACCACCAAATCGACGCCCTCATAGCGTGTAGCGATGCCGGGGAGGTTCCGAATCGGTCGAACGGCGACATAGAGCTCGAGGCGCTTTCGAAGCTGGACGTTGACCGATGTGAACCCCTCCCCCACGGGGGTCGTACAGGGTCCCTTGAGCGCAACTCGATGCTCTCTGACGGCGTCGAGGGTTTGCTCCGGCAACACTTCTCCAAGCGAGTCTAGTGCGGCAACGCCCGCATGTTGTTCCTCCCACTCGACGGGCGCTTCGGCGAAACGCAGCACCCGCGTGACTGCGGTCGCTACTTCTGGGCCGATCCCGTCGCCCGGGATGAGAACGATCTGATGGATTGTCATTTGGTGCTCCCGGCCCAATGGTAGCGCTTGCCAACGCATCGCCAATGCGCTTCAGGAGAAACATGCCAGAAACCGACGCCGTCCTTCGCGCAATGACCAATGATGGAGCGTTTCGAGTCGTCGCCGCTCGGACGACCAATACCGCTCACGACATCGTCGCCGCGCAAAAACTCTCGGGAAGCATCGCTCAGGACATGGCCGACCTAGTGACGAGCGCAGTTCTATACCGAGAGACGATGGCCCCCTCGCAGAGGGTCCAGTGCATCGTCCGTTTCGAGGAGGAGGCAGGTCAGCTCATCGCGGATTCGCATCCCGACGGATGGACCCGCGGGTTGCTTCAGTCGGGCTCTGGAGACGCCCCGCTCGACATCCGAAGGACCAAGGCCACCCTACAAATGATGCGAACGCTTCCAAACACGGAGCTGCAGCGGGGCGTGGTCGAAGTGCCTGAAAGCGGGAATCTTTCGGAAGCCTTCATGCGTTACATGCAACTATCGGAGCAAATCGTATCCATGATCTCGCTCGGCGCGGTCCTCGAGGGGGATCGATTCACCTCCGGCGGCTTCGTCGTTCAGCTGCTTCCGGAGGCACGCGAGGCCGAGGCCGCGATGGAGACGATGACCAAGCGTCTCGAGGACTTCGTGGAGATCAAAGGGCGCCTTCAAGACATGGACGCCTCGCCGTCGGTCCTGATCGAGCAGATCTTCGAGGGCATGCCGTTCACTTGGCTGCAGAGCAGCGACATTCGATTCGGTTGTCACTGCAGTCGGCTTCGAGTGATGACGACGCTCAGCGTTCTCGACCGAAGCGACATCCAAGAGCTCGTCGAGGAAGGCGAGCCGCTGAGCATGAGTTGCGACTATTGCGGGGCGACGTACACCGTAGAAATCGCGCAGTTGCAGGGCCTTTTGAGCACGAGTTGATGCGCCCGGCTTTCTTGCCGGGATCGTTCCCTCGTGCGCATCCTTCCGCCGATGGCCGAAAAGCCACCTAGAACGTCGAGCGGGGAGATCATGCGCCGCGCAGGCGTTGTCGCCACGGGCACCTTGACGTCGCGGATCTTGGGGGCGGTGCGCGACGCAGTCGTCGCGGCGGTGTTCGCCATCGGCGCAACCGACGCTTTCTGGTTGGCTTTCACCATTCCGAACGCGCTGCGCTCGCTCCTTGGCGAGGGCGCGGTATCCGCGGCCTTCGTCCCCGTGTTCACCGAAGTCCGTGAACGTGATGGCAAGGAACGAGCCAAGGAGTTCTATCGCCACTTGATCGGCGCCATGTCGATCGTCCTGCTCGCCGTGACCGTGCTGGGGGTCCTTCTCGCACCTTGGATCGTCAAGCTCTACGCCTGGGGTTTTCAGCGGGATCCCGCGCTCTTCGACACAACCGTGGCCCTCGCGCGGCTGTTGTTCCCGTACATCTTTCTGATGGGCATCTCCGCCCTCCTGATGGGGGCGCTCTACGCGAGCAAACGCTTCGCAGCACCCGCGTTCGCTCCCGCGCTTCTCAACGTGGCCTTGATCGGGGCCGCGTTTCTCTTGGCCCCCACGGTAGAACGACTGGGCTGGCCGGGGATCTTTGCGCTTGCCCTCGGCGCGCTCATCGGGGGCGGTCTTCAGGTGCTCTTCCAGCTCCCGGCGCTCGCCAAAGAAGACCTCGTGGTGATGCCGCGAGTCGACTTCAACGACCCTTACGTCCGTAAGTGCGCCCGGCTGATGGTACCGCTCCTGGCAGGCCTCGGCGTCTATCAGCTCAATCTTCTGCTCTCTCGGCTGTTCGCTTCGTTCCTACCGACCGGAAGTGTGAGCTATCTGTACTATGGCGCGCGGCTGGCCGAAATCCCGCAGGGCATGTTCGCGCTGGCGATCGCCTCGGCCGCCCTTCCATCCTTGAGTGAAGCGATAGCTCACGGCGATGAGGAAGAAGCCAAGCGCCTCTTCCGCTACGCGCTGCGCCTTTCGCTGTTCGTCGCGGTGCCAGCCTGCGTGGCATTGACCGTGCTCGCGGAACCAACGGTCACGGTGTTCTTTGGACGAGGCCACTACGACGCCACGGAGATCCACGAGACTGTCCGGTCCTTCGTTTGGCAGGCCGGAGGAATTTGGGCCGTCGCATCCGTGCGCACCATCATTCCGATGTTCCATGCACACAACGACACCCGCACGCCCGTGATCGCAAGCGCACTGAACTTGGTGACGTTCCTCGCGCTGAGCTTCGCGCTCGTGGGGCCGATGCAGCACGCCGGCCTGGCCGCCGCCACGACTGCGGCCGCGGTAGTTCAGCTCGCGGCGCTCCTGTGGCTCCTTCGACGTCAATCGGGGCGGCTCGGCTTGCGAGAAATCGGGAGGAGCCTCGTCAGGGTCGCGACTGCGAGCGTGGTGATGGGGGTGGTCGTCGCATCGATGGCGCGTCTCGGTGAGTGGAACCTCGGCGGCAATGATCCGCGCAATCTCGGGGTCTTCGCCGCTACCGTGGTAGTCGGCGCCCTCACGTATCTCGGAGTGGCGGCCGCAATGCGAGCGCCAGAGCTCGGCGATCTCCGGGCCGCGATCCGCCGGCGCGTGCGTGCGTGATCCGCCAAGGGCGCTAAAGAGGTGGCATGGACGTGCTCGACGCCGAGTTCATCGCAGGCGCTCCTGGCCTCGAACAGCTGCCACCGCCGGTCTTCGCAGAGATCGCGTTTGCGGGCCGTTCCAACGTCGGTAAGTCGAGCTTGATCAACAGCTTGGTGCGACGCAAGAAGCTCGTCCGAACCAGCAGCGCGCCCGGATGCACGCGGACGATCAACCTCTTTCGGGTCCGACTCCGGACCGAAGAAACCGAGGCACATCTCGATCTCGTGGACCTTCCCGGCTATGGCTACGCGCGACGGAGCAAGGCGGAGCGCAAATCGTGGGGCCCGTTGATCGAAGGCTTCCTCGAGCAACGACCCGGCCTTCGGGGGGCCGTGGTCATCGTCGACATTCGCCGCGGCCTCGAGCCCGATGATGCTCAGCTCATCGAGTTCCTCGAAAGCATCGACGTCACGCCCATTCTCGTCGCAACCAAGATCGACAAGCTCCCTGCGAGCAAACGAAAGCCAGCCGTGGCGGCCTTCCGGCGCCAGTTGAATCACCCGGTGGTGCCGTATAGCTCCGTGACCGGAGAGGGGCGCGACTTGCTCTGGAAGCGACTACTTCGGGTAAGCAGCATCGAAGAGGCCGCGGCGGAAGCCTGAGCCTCAGTCGTTGAGGTCGAGCTTGAGGTCCTGATCGGGTTCGCGCAAGCGTAGGTTCGGTGAACCACCAACGCTAGGCTCAGGCAGCACGAGTCCACCGGATGGCAAAGCGGAAGGCGCCGTGTCACCAAGCACCCCCGGACCCAAAGCGCGTGAAAGATATTGTTTGAGCTCCGCTCGCTTGGCAGCTGGCACCAAATCGAGCGCCGCCTGAACGTTCTCCCGAGCGCTCTCTTCATCCCCGGCTTCGAGCAACACACGCGCGACTTGTAGGCGCAGTTGCCAGTTGTCCGGGTCGAGCTCGACCGCCCGCTTCACCCGCGCCGCAGCAGAGACATAGTCCTCCTGCGACAAGTAGTACTGCCCCCAAAGGGCCCACAGGGACGCGGTCGTGGGATCGAGCTCCTGGGCGATCTCGAGCTCGGCCCGCGCGCGTTCCGGCTCGTCGACCCCGAAGTGAAGCATGGCAAGCACGAGATGGGCGCGCGCGTACCCCGGCCACTTGGCGACAGCCGCACCGATCGATTGACTGGCCGCGTTGAGCTCCGCATCCGCCGCATCGGCTTCCCCCGCCATCTGCAGCAGGGTGGCCTTCGCAAGCGACAGCTGCACGAGATTGAGTTGCCGGGGCCCGTCGGGTCGAAGCTGACGAGCTGCTTCGAGCTCATTGGCGCCAGCGGTGACGCCGCCGGTCTCGAGGAGGACCGTCCCGTGCACGCTCCGCAGCGAGGGCGATATCGGATCCAACAACAGGCCCGTTTCCACCAAGGGAAGCGCCTTCACACCATCCCCGGACTTGGCGAAGATGCGCATCGCGTCGGCCCCGAGCCCTGCGGCGATCGCCTCGGTGTCGCGAAGTACCCGGACAGAAGATGGAGTCACTTCGCGTCGTCCGCCCCAGGGATCGAAGAAGGCGGTCGGCTCCTGCGCATCACCGTCGTATACAGCGACGAGAAAATAGCCGAATAGACCTGAAGGATCGGGAGGCGCCCGTTCGTCGAGCTCCCACGTCTCGGCGACCATGGCGCGCACGCCTTGCCCGCGCAGAAGCGCCGTCATCGCCACTGCGGCCTCGAGTGGATAGAGGCGCAGTTGCTTGCCTCCTGCGTTCAACGCGGCCAGAGTCTCATCGGCCGTGAAGACCTCCCGAGGCAACGGGTGGTCGAGGGCCCAAGATGCCGACTTGCCACGAATCGACGATACCACAGCCTCGGCCTCAGTCGGCCAATCGCTTGAAGTCGGCACCACGAACATCCCTTCGAGCTTTCCGACAGCGATCTGATCGCGCTCGAGGTACGCAGAAAGCTCTCGCGCCTCTAGAGGCCGCACCGGCGGCGTCTCCTCGAGCGTGATCGCCGTCGAGCGATACGCGCCGTAGCCGATAGCCGCAGCACCGAGAACCAGTGCCAAGACCAGAAGCGACCTTCGCCCACCGCCCGATTTCTCCGCTGGCGTCTTCACCAGTTGAACGCCGCCGCGTCGCATGCAGGTGGGGCAGCGGGGCTTGTCCTCGGCTGTTTCAGGAACGAACTCTTGGTCGCAATGGGCGCAGAAGTATTTCTCTGGCATGGCGGGCGAGCATACCCAAATGCGCGATCGGCGCTAGGTGGCTACGGCGTTGGCTCGTCTGCAGGCGGATCGGGCAAGAAGCCCCGGCCGTGAAACTGCGCCACTGCGAACCCGCACTCTCGCGCACGACCGACGCGCCACTCGCTATCCCACAGGGCGACCTGGCACTCCATGTCTCCGAAGTTGATCCCGAGCTCCGGCTGAGATTCGAGGGGGCTCGGCGCAGTTTTCGAGCGGGACTCGAGCGAGCAGCAGTCGAGCTTGCGAAGCTTATCGATGAGCTCTGCGTATCGATCCTTGCCGACCTTCCGCTCCACTCGCATCATCGTGCCGTTTGGCTGCTTGGTCACGACCTCCATCTTGCGGCTGCCGTAGAGCGCCATGTACATGGTATTTCCCGACGCTTCGCGGCTCACCATCCCCCAGGACACCACGACTTCGGTCGGTTCTACATCAGGAAGCGCTACTCGCGGTTCTTCACGACCCTCGCATCCCGCGAGAAGCAGCGCGGCACAGAGCCACCGTATCCACATGGCCGAAACTAGATCACGATTGCGGGGCAAAGTCCACCGCGTGCACGTGGTGTCGGCGGGGCCATACTCGCTCTCGATGACCGAGGATCTCGACTGCCTGACGTGCGGCGCGTGCTGCCGAACCGGAACCGACGGCAGAATCCTGATCCCTCCCGAAGACCTGGTCCGATGGCGCCAGATGGGCAGAAGCGACATCGCCGAGGCCATCCAACCGGGTCACTTCGGCATGGTGGCGTTCGCCACACACGAGGACGGCGCCTGCGTGCACCTCGGCGCCAACGAGAGCCCGAACGCGTGTCAAATCTACGAGATCCGAGGAACGACCTGTCGGGATTTTGAGAGAGGCAGCCGACTGTGTCTCGAGTTCCGAAGCGACGCTGGGCTCTAGGCCAATGACCGCAACAGGGTGGCGAACGGCCGCGGCAGCGCATGGCCCCGCTCGTAGCCTTCGACCGGGCTGCCCTTGGC
>JAPUKT010000429.1 GCA_027295555.1 Deltaproteobacteria bacterium | reverse complement strand
CGTATTCTTCGCGAGGGCCCCTCGTCGAATACCGCGTTGCTGCGGGTCGACCCCCTGCACGAAGTCGAGTTGCAGGCACGCTTGACCGACATCCCACGCGTGCAGAGCATTTCTCGGAAGCGCACCGTGCTCGAAAAGTTCGAGGATCAGACCGCCCAGACGATGAAAGTAGTCACTTTGATTCTGACGCTTTTTGCGACAGCCATCGCCATTGCGGTCGTGTACAACAACGCCCGTGTGAGCCTCTCGATCCGAAGTCGCGACTTAGCCACCCTTCGCGTGTTGGGCTTCACACGTGGGGACATCTCGGCAATCCTCCTTGGAGAGCAGGCCATTCAGGTGTTCCTGGGCATACCCGTCGGCATGGTGCTCGGGACCTTTGGCGCGAAGGCGTTGGCAGAGGGGCAAGCCGATCCCGAGCAGTTCCGGCTCCCGCTGATGATCTCACAGCAGACCTACGCGTTCGCGATCTTGGTCATCTTGGTCTCCGCCGTGTTGAGTGCGCTTCTCGTTCGGCGGCGATTGGATAAGTTGGACCTCATTGGGGTCCTCAAGACGCGAGAGTAAGGAGTGATGGCCAATGAATAAGACTTCGACGCGCAAAAAGTGGGGCCGCTGGCCGATGATCGGCCTCGCCGCGGTGTTCGTGGTGGTGGTCGTCGTGGTGGCTTGGATTCCGAACCCGGTCGACGTCGAAGTCGCCGAAGTTTCCAGAGGGCGTCTCGTCGTCACGGTCGACGAAGATGGACGGACACGGGTCATCGATCGGTACCTGATCTCGGCCCCGATTGCGGGCAATCTCGGACGAATCGAGCTCGACGCCGGCGACCCGATCGAAGCTGGGCAGGTTCTCGCGAGACTGGTGCCGCTACCACCGCCTCTGCTCGATGCGCGGGCTCGCGCCGAGGCGCAGGCGCGTGTGGACGCGACCTTTGCGGCGAGTCGCCAAGCGCAGGCTGCAGTGAACCGGGCGCATGTGGCCCTCGAGTTCGCCGAGAAAGAGGCGGCGCGCGCAAGGGCGGTCGTGGAGCAAGGAGGGCTCGCCCTGAGCGATGCCGAACGTGCGATCTCCAATGAGCGTCGAAGCAAAGAGGATCTTCGCTCCGCGAATTTCGGAGGCCGTGTGGCCGAGCACGAGCTCAAGCTCGCGCGTTTCGCACTCTTGAGGCTGAGCGGGAAGAGCGATGATGGCGAGCAGTTGGAGATCATCTGTCCCGTCGACGGGCAAGTGCTCAATGTGCTCCAGCAAAGCGAGGGCGTCGTGCAGGCCGGAACGCCCGTCGTCGAAGTGGGTGACCCGGCCGCGCTCGAAATCGTGATCGACGTACTGAGTCAGGACGCCACGCAGATCCGGCGCGGTGCCCCCGCCGAGATCGTGCGGTGGGGAGGCAAGCGGCCGCTCCGCGCACACGTCAAGGTGGTCGAGCCCTCGGCGTTCACGAAGCTTTCGGCGTTGGGGGTCGAGGAGCAGCGCGTGAACGTGATCATCGAGCTTGACGAGCCGCGCGAGGCTTGGGCGACCCTGGGCGACGGCTATCGTGTCGAAGCCCGTATCTCCGTATGGGAGGACGAAGACGTTCTCCGCGTTCCGGCGAGCGCCGTCTTTCGCCGCGAGGAGGAGTGGGCGGCGTTCGTAGTCGAGGATGGCCGGGCGATCGTCCGGAAGGTCGAGCTCGGAGAAAGCAATGGGCTGGAAACCGAGGTGGTTTCTGGGTTAGAAGAGGGCGAAACGGTCATCGCGTACCCAAGCGACAGTGTGCGTGAGGGCGTGTCCGTTCGAGCCCGATAGGTGATGTAGTGCCTTCAACTTTTACAGATTTTCTTCAGGACCGACTGTTCCTGAGGGACATGATCGCCACCGTGGTGCTGCTCGTCACCGTGCTCGGTCTTCGCCACATCGCTGTGCGGTTCATTCGCCGCAGGCTTCCCAAGAACGACCAGCTGCAATTGCGCTGGGCGGCCCAAATCCGGGCGTTTTCGTACGCCATCCTAGCCCTTGGCATTTTCGCAATTTGGGCTGCGGAGCTTCAGGCCTTGGCCGTCTCGTTCGCGGTGTTGGCCATGGCGATCGTGTGGGCCACCAAAGAGACCCTCGCCTGCTTTCAGGGTGCGATTTACCGAGTCAGCACCAATGCCTTTGCAGTCGGCGACCGGATCAACATCGAGGGCATCCGCGGCGACGTGATCGATCACGGCCTGCTGGGCACGTTGGTGCTCGAGGTGGGGCAGGGCCATCAGCGTACGGGTCGAACCATCAGCATTCCCAACAGCCTCTTCATGACCTCACCCGTGCTCAACGAGAGCTTGGCCGGAGAATACATGCTTCACGTCATAAAGATCCCGGTCGACCGCGATAGCGACCTCGCCGAGATCGAGCGACGAACACTCAAGGCCGGGCAGGAAGCGTGTGCAGGCTTCATCGACGACGTGCGCCGTTCCATTGCGCGTCGGTACCGTCGCCACGGCCTGAATCCACCGTTGGTCGATCCACGGATCACCTACCAAGTCGTCGACAAGAACACGGTAGACCTCCTTCTTCGGATCCCCACGCCGGTCCGACTCGAACGCGAAGTCGAGCAAAAAGTGCTTCGGGCGGTGCTGGGAGTGCCGGAGGGGCGGGATACCCTCCTGCCGCCGCCGCCGCCGAAGTAGCGGGTGTCAGCGCCAGTGCCAGCGTCAGAGCCAGCGTCAGAGCCAGCGTCCGTGTGATCCCACTTGGGTCATCGTGATTTCCTTCCTGATCGACCTGTTAAACTTACTTGACAAATGACCCTGGGTCAGTTTAATATGTGACTCACGGTCATTTATGGTGGTAGCAACAGCGAAGAGGTCTACGAAGCGGGCTCGGAGCGCGGAGGCCCGAGCCGAGCGGCGGGATGAGATTCTCGACGTTGCAGAGGGACTCTTTGCTGAGCATCGATTCGCGGAGCTTCACATGGCGCGGCTCGCGAAGAAGATCGGCCTCGCGAAAGGGACCCTCTATCTCTACTTCCCGAGCAAAGAGAGTCTCTTTTTGGCGGTCGTGCAGCGTTCGCTCGACGCTTGGTTTACGGCCGTTGGGGAACGACTGTCGTGCCACGCATTCATCGACCCCGACGCCCTGGCCCGTGAGCTCACCGAGACGCTGGTCGAACGGCCGCGCCTCACGCGCTTGCTCGCGCTTCTCCACCCGGTGCTCGAGCGGAACATCGGCGAGGAAGATGCGTTCGCGTTCAAGGTGTTTCTCGCCAAGAAAATGGGTCGCGCGGGAATCGAGTTCGAGCGGCTGATCCCCGCCCTCGAGCCGGGGCAGGGCGTGCGGCTGCTCCTTCACATGCATGCCCTCGTCGTCGGCCTCCGCCAAGCGTCCGATCCTTCACCCGCGGTGGAACGAGCCCTCGAGCGACCCGAGCTACGTGACCTTCGGATGGACTTTCAAGTCGAGTTATGCGCTGCGCTTTCCGCACTCTTTCGTGGTTTCGGCGCGGCGTTGCAAGCCCAAGGGGAAACTAGGCAGTGACGACGGCTCGGATTTTTGGTAACACCAGCGCTCTTGACCCGTTGAGGGCGGTACCTATGACTGGCGAGATGCACCTGGGTCGGCTTGCGAGCGATTTCGAACGAGTTCGAGCGCAGACCGAAGCGCTGGCGGGACCGCTCTCCGTCGAGGACCAATGCGTGCAGAGCATGCCCGACGCGAGCCCGACCAAGTGGCACCGGGCCCACACGACTTGGTTCTTCGAAACGTTCGTGTTGAGACCAGCGGGCATCGAGCGGCTTTCGCCCCAGGCGTTCGAGGTGCTGTTCAACAGCTACTACAACGCGGTCGGCGAGCAGTATGACCGACCTTCACGCGGTTTGCTGACCCGCCCGAGCCACGACGAAGTCACCGAGTACCGTAACCGGGTCGACGAGCATGTGCTGGCGTTGCTGGGCGAAGGCGTTGATGAAGCCACGGCCGACCGCATCGAGCTCGGCCTCCATCACGAGCAGCAACACCAAGAGCTCATCGTCACCGACGTCAAACATCTTTTGTCGTTCAATCCAACCTTCCCAGCGTACTCGGCAAGCAAGCTGCCAGATCCCGAAGAAGCTCCGAGGTCGGGCCTGCGGTGGACGAGCCACCCGGGTGGTGTAGCGCCCGTGGGGTTTGCAGAGGCCTCATTTCACTTCGACAACGAAGGCCCTCTCCACAGCGTGCTCCTTCAGCCGTTCGCGATCGCGCAGCGGCTGGTGACGAATCAAGAGTACCTCGAGTTCATCGAGGACCGAGGCTATCAGCGCCCCGAGCTTTGGCTAAGCGTCGGTTGGGGCTACGGTCAGGAGCACGGGTGGCGTGCGCCCCTGTACTGGCATGAGGACGCCGATGGCTGGAGCGTGTTCACCCTTCATGGGCGCGGACCACTGCGCCCAGGCGATCCGGTCACGCACGTCAGCTACTACGAGGCCGATGCCTACGCGCGGTGGGTCGGCGCGCGCTTGCCGACCGAGCAAGAGTGGGAAGCCTCGACGGCTGACCCAGAGCCCGCAGCGCTAGTTGAACGAGACCCTTGGACACACGCATCCCAGCCTCGCGTCTACGGGGCCTGCTGGCAGTGGACGGCGTCGAGCTATGCGCCATACCCGCGTTACCGGCCCACCGAAGGCGCCATCGGCGAGTACAACGGCAAGTTCATGTGTGGCCAGTACGTGTTGCGCGGAAGCAGTTTCGCGACTCCTGCAGGCCATGCTCGAAGGACATACCGAAACTTTTTCCTCCCGGATGCGCGCTGGCAGCTCAGCGGCATCCGGCTAGCTCGTGACGAGGGTTGAAGACCGATGATCGCCTTTGATCCGCTAGGTAGTCCCGAACGTGTTCGCATCGTCGACCTTCATCCGAAGCTCGGGGACCTCAAGGCGGAAGCGGCGGCTGGGCTCCGCCGTTCTCCGAAATCGCTTCCGTGTAAATATTTCTATGACGCTCTCGGTGCGCGCCTTTTCGAGGCCATCACCGAGCTTCCCGAGTACTACCCGACGCGAACCGAGCTCGGCATTCTCGACCGCGGTGTTCACGAGATGGCAGAGGCGATCGGCGCTCATACCACATTGGTGGAGTTCGGGTCCGGCGTCGGCCTCAAGACCCAGAAGCTGCTCGACGCCCTTATCGAACCGAGTGGCTGCGTGCTGATCGACATCAGCCGTGCGGCGCTCGAGGCATCGGTAGAGCAACTCGCCGACCGCTACAGAGAGATGGAGATCATCGCCGTCTGTGCCGACTACACACAGCCGCTCAGGCTTCCGCGGCCTCACCGCCCGAGCTCCCGGACGGTCGCGTTCTTCCCTGGAAGCACCATCGGCAACTTCACCCACGACGAGGCGAAGGGCTTCCTCGCGCGGGTCGCCGAGCTCGTCGGATCGGGCGGTGGCCTGCTGATCGGGATCGACCGCCAGAAGGACCCGAAGGTCATCGAGGCTGCCTACAACGATTCCGTCGGGGTGACGGCTGCTTTCAATCTGAACATCCTCAAGCGTCTGAATGGAGCCGGAGCCAACTTCGATCTCGCCGCGTTTCGACATCACGCGCCCTACATTGAGAGCGAGGGCCGGATCGAGATGCGACTGATCAGCGAGCTCGACCAGACGGCCCGCATCGGGAACACCGTCGTGGCCTTCGCCAAGGGCGAGTTCATAGTCACGGAGTACTCGCACAAGTACGACCTCGACGAATTCGAAGCCCTAGCGGGGTCGGCCGGTTTTCGCCTGACGAGGCAGTGGAGCGATGATCGCGAGTGGTTCAGCGTCTGCTTCCTCGAAGTCGAAGGAGAGCGATCATGAGCGATGCCGACATCAGTCGCTACTTGCGGGTGCGATTCGAAACGGCGTCGAACTCCGCCGAGTAGACCGTGTCGTGATGACGGAAGCTCTCGCTGCCATCGGTATAGGTCAGCTCGAATCGATACGTACCGGGCTCGGCTAGCTTGCCCGATGGATCGGCGAGCTTGCTCAGGGTCTTGACGACGAAAGGTCGGTTCTTGCCCGCGCGAATCTCGACGGCGCCGGTCTTGCACCTGCCGTTGGGGACGAGTTGATATGTCGTCTCCCATTGGTCTTGCTTATTGCGCGCCCGATAGAAGGGGGTACCGCACAGTGTCCTGAGCCAGATCGTGCGTTTCGACCCGTTGTGGACGCGTGCCTTGAGAGCCCGTGTCATGGAAAGCTTCGGGGGCCGAACCTCCACCAAGATATCCATCGCCTCGGTCTGCACGACTCTGCGACACACCTTCTTCGTCCACCGGTGGCTCGAAGGACACTCGCAGGGGACACATGACTTGCATCGCGCGTTCGGCGGGCACTCGGGGCACCCGACGTAGCGCCCTTCCGTGCGCTCGCAGGACTCACGAAGGCTCCGACCGCGCTTGAAAAGCTCCACCGGCTCCTCAGTGAGCACGCACGCCCCTTTGAAGCACTTCGCGAAGGGCGTCTCGCAGCGGAAATCGCAGTTGTCGAGCTCGGCCTGGCCCCGACATTCGGCAAGCTTCTGCTGGTACTCGAGAAGGTACTTTTCGTTGACCGCC
>JAPUKT010000428.1 GCA_027295555.1 Deltaproteobacteria bacterium | reverse complement strand
TGTCGGGCGCGAAGACCAGGTCGACCGCGCGCTCACGGCACCCCTCGAGGTCGCGTTCGAGGGGTCTCGGGTAGCGTTCGAGGTCTTCGCCCGGCGCGAACTGCAGTCGATTCACGAAAATGGTGACGGCCAGAAAGTCTGCGCGTTGCGATGCCTCTTCGACCAGGGAGAAGTGTCCCGCGTGCAGCGCGCCCATCGTCGGCACCAAACCGACGCGGCGGGAAGCCTTACGCGCCTCATCGCAGGCCCGCCGAAATTCGGCAGGCTCGCGGATGAGCGTGGTCACCCCTGCGGTCCGTATGCGGCCTTCGTCCCTTGCAAGAGGGTGAGACCCGAGTTCGGCGCCTCCACTTTACGCACGTTGCCGAAGCTGTATTCGGCGCTCGGGAAAGTCCCTGCCCGCACTTCGTCGCGGTAGCGCCGGGCGGCTTCGACTCCCTGTTCGAAGAACTCGGCGTAGCGCTTGACGAACTTGGGCTTGAGGTCCGGGGTCAGGCCGAGGAGGTCGTAGCAAACGAGGACCTGCCCATCGCAATGTGGGCCGGCGCCGATCCCGATCGTCGGAATCGAAACCTCTTCGGTGATGCGTTTCGCGAGGTCCGTGGGGATCCCCTCGAGCACCAGGGAGTAGGCTCCAGCGTTGGCGACCGCTTTGGCGTCTGCGAGCACTCGCTCGGCGGCGTGCTCGGTTTTCCCCTGGACCCGGAAGCCGCCCATGGCGTGGACGCTTTGGGGGGTGAGGCCGACGTGGGCCATGACCGGAATTCCGGCGTGCACGATCCGCTCGATCGTGGGCGCCGCATGGACTCCACCCTCGAGCTTCACGGACTGGGCGCCACCTTCCGAAAGGAAACGACCTGCATTTCGGAGTGCCTCCTCGGGGCTGAGCTGCCAGCTCAGGAACGGCATGTCACCGACGATGTGCGCGCGCCGCGTGCCACGAGCGACCGCGCGGCAGTGGTAGACCACCTCGTCGACGGTGACGGGCAGGGTAGAGGTGTGACCCTGAACGACCATCCCCAGCGAGTCGCCCACGAGCAGGACATCGATTCCCGCATCGTCGAACAGTCGCGCGAAGGTGGCATCGTATGCGGTCACCATGGTGATCCGCTCGCCTTTGCGCTTCATCTGGCGAAGACCTGGCACGGTGACCGGCCGGTCGTCGGAGGCGCCTCCCCGATCTCTTGGGCTCATGGTTCTGATTTCGCTTAGGTCGCGGCCAGGTCGATTCCCGGTCCACGCCGCCACGCCCGATGAATGTAGCACCGAATCCCCGGCCGTCATGGCACGGGAAACCCATCTGAAACTAGATAGTTAGCTATTCATCCTGCAATAACGCAGCAATCTTGTGGCGCAGATCTTCGTCGTCCGTAGCGAGGGCTTCGGCTCGGGTCAACATCCGGTGTGCCTCATCGTGGAGCCCGAGCTCCCGCAGCAAGCGGCCCGCCTCGTAGTGGTAGAGCGCGTGATTCGCTCGGTCGCCGCCTTGGCTCAGCCCACGGTACATGTCGGCGGCGCGGTCGAATCTGCCATCGGTTTCATAGAGCCTGGCGAGGGTGGTCGCGGTAGGGATCGGGAAGTCGGTCACCTGATTTTGCGCAAAGAACGCGATGACTTGCTCGAGAAAGCTCCTGGCCTCTTCGGTTTTTCCGACGGCGTCGTGAGCGAGTCCCAGCTCTTCGAGGAGGCGCCAGTCCACGGTCGCCGTCTTGCTGAGCTCGAGGGACGTTCGAAGCACCTCGAGCGCTTCGCCGCCGTGCCCCTTGTTCCGGAGAAACGCGCCCATCGCGAGGTAAGGGCGGTGGTCCTCGGGCATTGCGTTCACGGCGCCCTCGAAGTGCGACATGGCCTCTTCGAAATTACCTCCCTCGTCGGCGAGGCGGGCGAGGGCGAGGTGCGCGGCCAGCCTGGTTTCGCCTCCCTCTTGCGTATCGAGCGCATCGAGAAAGCGCTCGAGCGCCTCCTTGCCGCCCGCGAGGTCTTCGGTGAGCAGTCGCGCGCGGCCGAGCTCGAGCCAGAGATATCGCGGCTCCTCCGCGCCGTTGGCGATCGCTTCGAGCCCCTCACGTGCCTCTTCGAATCGCTCGCTCTGCATGGCTACCAGCGCATCGAAGAGACGTTGACCGTAGCCCTCGTACTCGTCCGCCTGCTCGTCCTGCCACTGCCCTGCGATCAAGGCGATCCGTTCCTCGTCGGTCATCTCGTGGGAGACGGCTTGTTCCCGGGCGTCCTCGGCTTCGAGCCCGTCGAGGAGCCGCTGCGCCTCTTCGCGAAGGGCGTCGGTGGTCGCGACTTCGAGCGCACCCTCGAGCTCGTGCGCGGCGAGCTCGATTGCGCCCTCGGCAAGGTAGGATTGGGCTTCGTCGATGCGCCGCCGCGCGATGGCGTCAGTGCATTCCCTGATCCTGTTCACGAGCGACGCCTGGTCGCGATCCGCATACCCGTCTAGGGCCTTTTCGTAGGCGAGCTTAGCGAGCCCAAAGTCGCCTGCGGCGAAAAGCGCGTCGGCTTTCTTTTCAAGCGCGGCGGGGTCCACGGTGAAGAATTTCTTGAATAGGCCCATCGATCAGTCGAACTTTTTGGCCCGGCGCTTGGCGGCCTCCTTGAGAGGTCCGGGGACCCCGCGGCTGCGAGACAACGCGCGAAGATCGTTGCGACGCATGTGGCTCAGAAATCCCATCGACAAGGCAAGCGGTGTCTTTGGGTTGTTGCAGAGGTAGCGTTTGATCTCGTAGCTCCGCAGCCACTCGCGCTTCCTGCCGATGTACCGAAGGATGTCTTCGGAGACCTCGCGGCTCTGCGCGGCGTTCTTGGCCTCGCTCTCGCCCATTGCGGGAGAGGCGATTGCCGCAATGGAAACCACGCGGTTCGGGTCGCGCACCAGTATCGACCGCGCCGCTGCGTTGCCAAGGAGTGCCAGGCGGATCTTCTCACCGACTTTCATCCCACGAATCTTAA
>JAPUKT010000427.1 GCA_027295555.1 Deltaproteobacteria bacterium | reverse complement strand
ATCGAGCCGGTCGATGATATTGGACCAAAATGTGTTGAGGTCAGGCGCTCCGGGAAGATCGAGAATGTTGATTCGCTTCCCCTGATGAGTGACGTGCAGCAGCGCCGAGTACACCGAGTGATGATGGTCCCGCTCTTCCTTCTCGAAATCGCTCGCGCACGTGCCCGACTCAACCGTTCCCTTTCGGTTGATTTCACCTGCTCTGAACAGCAGCGCTTCAGCCAGTGTGGTCTTGCCCCCAGAGCGGAGGCCGGCGAGTAGGACGTTGTGAATGTCGGCTGTCCTGTATCCGGCCATCCCCCCGATGAAAATAGAAATGTGGGCCAAACTGCAAGCACCATCGTGTTTGTGCCATAAACCCTCGTGATCTCGGGACCTCAGAAGGGTATCCGCTTGAACGCTGAGGCGACTCGACGACCTATTTCGCCCGCGCCTCAGGCCGCTTGCCGTTTCTGTTTGGCCGGCGCTACCCTGGGCCTTCCCGAGAAAACCAAGGGTGGTTTGCTCCGAAGACGCCGGGAGCGGGAGAGGATGATGAACAAGAAAGCGCTTTTCGCATGGGTCGTTGCCGTGATGTTTGCCGCTGGCGGATGCAATGAATCCGCCCAGGTTGAGATGGGTACCGGCGGCACTGGTGGCGCCGGCGGGGCAGGTGGGAACCAAGAACCGCAAAGTATCTGGAAGAGATTCACCGACGAGCTCGCCAAGGCCGAGGAAGTGGTCGACGATCTGATTCCTGATCCGGTGAGGGAAACAGGAATTCTGCCCGTGCCGGAAGGTGCCGTTTACGACCGAACTCCTCAAGACGATCGAAACCGAGCCGAGGGCTTCCGTCAGCTCACCCGTTTGTTGCGACTCGGATTGTGGAGCATCGCGGAGTACGGATTTGGGCGGATGGGCGACGAGCACTCACAGATTTTTCTCGCCACCGACCCCACCAACTCCACGGGAGCAACGACCTCCAATGCTCTCTATTTCGGGATGTTTCCGAACGGTACGGACACGTACCGCATTTCCGGGGACCGAGGTACGTTCCAGTTGATCGAGTTCAACCTGCAGGAAGGCCGCGTGGGCTACACGGAAAGCGCGACCACGGTCGCCTTCATCACGGAAAGAGAGATGGTCTTCCCCGAAGAGGGCAGCCCCGAAGAAGGCAGCTTCGAGGTCTGGATCAGCCCGGAGTGCCAATCGCTCGAGGTCGACAACTGCTTGACCTCCACCCCCGATACGACTTGGTTGTTGATTCGTCAGTATGCAACCAAGCCGTGGAAGGAGACCTCGATGACCTTCCACGTCGACAATATGACCACCGGGCATGGCAAGAACCCGGCCACGGATCTCATCCGAACCGAAGCCGAGTACGGGGAGCGCTTGGTCGAAGCAGCGAAGTTCGCGCGGAACCTGGCGCAGCACTTCAAGGGCAACCAAGAGCTGACTCGGTTCTTCCTCAACCCCAACTTTCTCTTTTCGGTGGATACCGGCGCAGGCAACGCGCTGCCCAACGGTCACACGTTTACGACCGGGCACTTCGAGATTCAGCCAGACGAGGCCCTCGTCATCGAGTTCGAAGCGCCAGACAATCCCCCGCCTCCGTTCTGGGGCTTCCAAGTGGTGGACTATTGGTATCGTCCCATCGACTACTGGAGCCGAATGGAATCGAGCGTTTCGAATGAAACCGCCACGCCCGAATCAGACGGGTCATACAAGCTCATCATGTCGGCGCAGGATCCTGGGATGTGCAACTGGCTCGACCTCAAGGGGTACACCCACGGCGGGATGCAGTTCCGACTTTCCCGGGACATCGACCAACCGCGTCCGGATTTCACCCTCACACTCGTCAAGGTCGCGGAGCTCCAGGCTGCTGCATCCAACGGGGTCGGCTGTCTCGAGCGCGGCCCAGAAGATCCGCGCTCACCCTGGCTGCGGTTGGTAGACTAGTGCCCAATGCCGGTGACGCACTCACTTCGGGTGTTTACTCTTGGCCTGTTACTGGCGTTGGCCGCACCTCACTCTGCCTGCAGTCGAGCTAACGAGCCCGAACGAGCTGCACTCACGAAACAACTGAGCGGCGTCTACGTCAACGAGACGGGCGTCCTTCATTTCCACTTCAGCGATGGGCGCGTACGGATGAGCGGCGGGATCGCCGACTTCGAGACGGGCTACGAGATCGAGGGCGACAAGCTGTGGATCACCACCGCCGACCACGGGCGGAAGGCCATGACAATCCGGGAGGATGGCTCTTTGGTGGGAGAGCTGGGAGTATTCACCAAGAAGAAATAGCGCGTGCATCGACGCATGAGACCACGAAACATCTGGAGAGTCCTGTTGTGGACGGGCGCCGCCGCCGTGGTGATCGCGCTCGGCTTGGCCGCCTACTTTCTCAACACGTATCAGGCGCCGCCAGTGGACCCGGCGTGGGAGGTCGAGGGCTCGGAGGACATTCCGGAGGGCGCTGTGACGGTTCGCTACACCGGGACTGCGACGCTCGTTTTTTCGGATGGTGAGACGACGTGGATGACCGACGGGTGGTTCTCACGACCTGGGCCGCTGACGCTGCTCTATGGGCAGATCGAGCCTGACCTCGACGCGATCGGCAAAGGTCTCGAACGCAACCAAATCGACGAGCTCGCAGCCGTGTTCCCGGTTCACTCCCACTACGATCATGCGATGGATGCGCCCGAGGTGGCCAAACGAACGGGCGCTCTGCTCCTCGGCTCGGAGTCGACGGCGAACATCGGGCGTGGCTGGGGGCTCCCCGAGCAGCAGATTCGCGTGGTGACGGACCGTGAGCCGATTCAGCTCGGAAAGTTCACCGTGACGCCGATCGTGTCGAAGCACTTCCAGTTCGCCGACCCAGAGATGGCGGCTCGGGCGCTTGGCGACCCGAAGATCGACGCGCCGCTCACACCGCCTGTCAGTACCTTCGACTACAGGCTCGGCAAAGCCTACGCGCTGCACGTCGCGCACCCCAAGGGCACCTGGCTCATCCAGGGCAGCGCGGGCTTCATCGAAGGGGACCTCGAGGATTACGACGCAGACGTCGTGTTCTTGGGGGTCGGCGCACTCGGGTCGCAAACCGACGCCTATCGCGAAAGCTACTGGAAAGAGACGGTCGAGCGAACCAGACCGAGTCGCGTGATTCCGATTCATTGGGACAGTTTGACCGGCCCGATCGAAGGCCCCTTCACCGGGCCCGTCCGCGCCGCGGCTTTCCTCGTCAACGGCTCCGACAACACGCTCACGTTCCTCAAGAACAAAGACGCCACGAACCCGCACATCGAGTTCATCACGCTCCCTCGTTACGACGAGGTCGTTCTTTTCTGACGCTCAGCTCGTCCTGCGACCCGGAGCTGAGCGCTAGGTAGCGAGCCTGTTTTCTTTGGGGATTCCGACACGCGACTCGGCCCTTGCGCTCGGACCCCTTGGCGGGCGATGGTTGCGTCATGACACGCTCCAGCTTTTCGGTTTTCCTTGGTCTGGCCATCTCGGTCTTCGTAGCCTCCTGCAGCGATAGCAGCGGGGGCGCAGGGACTTCCGAGAGCGACTGGCCCACCTTCGGACGAGATCTTCACCACACACGCAGCAATCCGGTTGAGACCGCCATCGGCGTCGACACGGTCGCGGACTTGGAGATGCGCTGGGAGCAACGGGGCACCGAGGTAACCTCCACGCCTGCCATCGTGGGAGGCATCGTCTACTTCGCGGACTGGGCGGGGTTCGTCTACGCGAAGAACGTGTCCGATGGCTCCGAGGTGTGGACCAGCCAGAATCCGAGCGGCCGCGGGATTAGTGCGAGCCTCGCGATAGGCGACGATCGCATTTTCATCGGCGACTTTACGGGCTTTTTCCACGCGATCGATCGGGCGACTGGCGACTTCTTGTGGTCCGTCGAGCTCGACGATCATCCCAACGCAAATATCCCCAGCTCGGCGCTGATGATCGGCGACATCTTGATCGTCG
>JAPUKT010000426.1 GCA_027295555.1 Deltaproteobacteria bacterium | reverse complement strand
ATCGCGCCGAACGTGAGCGCCTGTTGTTTCCCGACATCGTACGATCCGAAGAAACGATTGCAGCCGCCGAAGCCGTACGCGCTCTTCTTGGCGGCGTTGAGCTCGAGGAGCGCCCAATAAACGTTCTCGAGGGTCGCCGGGGTCATGACCCCGGATGGATTTGGCTCTTGGTTGGCGCCGTTCGCGGTTTGCGAGTCTTTGCCCTTCTTGCAGCCGGACAAGGTCAACGCCAGCGCGAGGGCTCCGTACAAAGATAATCGAATGAGCTTGTTCATCGGGGGTCTTCTCCCGTGATTCGACCGATCGGCACTATGACCTCGCATGCGGGTCGATGTAGCACCAACGACCGGCCCGACCCAATGCCTTACTCGGCTCAACCCGAAAAAGGGATACGCTCTCGGAGCTTCTTGGCACGCTCCCGGGCGAGCGGGACTTTGGGTTTTTCGGGATGGTCGAGCAGGAGTTGGTAGGTTCCAGCCCCGACCGGCTCGATCGCTCGGATGCGGTCGAGCCGCACGATGAAGCCTCGGTGCGATCGAAAAAACGATTCCGGATCCAGCTCCTCCTCGAGAGTCGCCAGCGTCTTGTCGATCGCAAAGCGATCGGTGGTGGTGATCGCCCAGACCAGCTCGTCCTTCACCTCGAAGTAGACGACATCGCTCAACTCCAACACCACGTACGCATCTCGCCGGCGGACGGCGATGCGATCGAGGCGCTCGTGCGTGCTCGTGACGCCCGAGCCACTGTCTTGCACGCGTTCGACGGCTTGGCGGAGTCGTTCGAGTCGGACGGGTTTGAGCAAATAGTCGGCAACACGCGCCTCGAAAGCGCGAAGGGCACCTTCGTTGTGCGCGGAGACGATGACGACCTTGAGGTCGGGCGCCTTGGCCATCAGTGTCTCGGCCAGCGCCACTCCGTCGGGACCTGGCATGCGGAGATCTAAGAATGCGACGTCGGGTTCTTTCTCCTCGCAGAGCGTCTGGGCTTCCGTCGCATTTCTCGCTTCGCCCACGACCTCGACCCCCTCGCACTGACCGAGCATGAACTTCAGCTCGTCTCGGGCCAGCGGCTCATCGTCGACGACGATGGCTCGCACGGTCATGTGTGCTCTCCAATGTCTTCAGATGCCTTGGGAAGGTCCACAGTCACGAGAGTACCGCGCTCGAGCGGCGAAAGCCGAAGCGCTGCCTTCCCGTTGTACTGCTTCTCGAGCCTCTTACGCAACGTAGCGAGCGCGAGACCGGATCCTCTCGTCGGAGGATGGCTGGTCGGCCCGTCTGACTCGTCCTCCACTTCGATTCGGACGAAGTCGCCGAGGTCCCGCGCGCGAATGGTGATGGTGCCGAGGCCATCCTTGGGGGTAATGCCGTGCTTGACCGCGTTCTCGACGATGGGTTGAAGGAGCAACGCCGGGACGCGCGTGTCACGAACTTGGTCGTCGACTGCGGTACGGACCACGAGCCTTTCTTCGCCAAGCCTTGCTCGTTCGATCGCGAGGTAGGCACACGCATGCTCGACCTCGTTGAGGAGTGAAGCGTCGCGCGGATGATGCAAGAGGTATCGGTAGAGGTCGGCGAGATCGGACACGAGCGAGCGTGCCCGATCCGGGTCCGTTCGAATGGTCGCTCGCAGTGTATTGAGTGCGTTGAAGAGAAAGTGCGGTTCGAGTCTGCTCCGCAGGGCCTGGAGGGAGAGCTCGTTGGCGGCCGCTTGGGCTGCGACCAGTGCGACGGCTTGCTCCTCGCGAGCCAGCACCACGCGAGCCACGTTCACCCAGAGCGTGACGCCGGCTGCTACGCCGAGCAGCTGGGCCGCCAAAGACGGAAACGCAACCGCGGGGTTGCCGCCCGACACGCCGATGCCCACCGCGACGATCGTCAGACTGGTGAGCTGAATGAGGCTGGTGGTTCGCAAGGCCCGCCACCCGACGAACCAGGGCTCTCGGCGCTCCGCGATGCGGCCGGCGAGCCACCCGTCGAGAATCGAGGCGGCGAGCGCCCAAAGCCAAAGCCCTGCCTCCGGTGCGACGCGTGTGACGAAAAACAAACCCGCCAGGAAACCCGTGAGAGCGCCAGCGCGCGCACCGCCGAGAATTCCAGCGATCATGATTCCCACGGACCGTAGATTCAGATGGTGGCCGAGCCATCCAAAACCCATCGTCGAGCCCCAAAGCGATAGCAGCAGCCCGAATACGACTGCGACCCAGATGTCTCGAGGCCGCCCGACCCCCAGCAACCGATTGCGGAGCGGGGGCACCAGGACGCCGATGAGGCCCGCGGTGGCGATGAGACTCAGCTTCTCGAAGAGCTCGGGGATCAGGACGCGGATGTCCACGGTCGGATCCTAGCAGCGTTTGGTTTTTCAGGCGTGGTCTCGGTTCGCGGCCTGCGCTATCGTTGCTGCTATGGTGCGCCGCCTCTCGTGTCTCGCATTCTGCTTCGCGCTGCTCGGCTGCGGGAACAATATCAGCCCCAAGGACCTCAACGAACCATGCACGCGCACGGACCAGTGCACGGTGGGGCTGGTCTGCCTATCCGGAGTGTGCCTTCCAGCTGCCGACGCGGGGCTCGACGGGACGGTCGATCCCGATGGTGGCTCTTGATGGTTAAGGCTCGGCGGGCTTTTCGAGAAGGTTCCCGCCCTGGTTGACGTATTGGAAACCTTGCTTAATCCGAAAGACCGAGCCGTCGTCCGTTCGGACGATGACGTCGACCGGGCCCGGCTCCATCGTCCGCGGCGTCACCGCGACCAGGGCCTCGTCGCTCTCGATCGATACCTGGGGCGAGATTTGTCGACCGAAGAGGATCGAGTAGCCGATGTCCAGGCGGATGTTCTCGCCTAACACCCGCACGCTCTTACCCCCCTGAAGGCCACCAAAGTTGGGGTCGAGCCTGTCAAATGCGGTTTTCGGGCTCTGTTTTTGGCAGGCGCTGAACGCGAGTACTGCGCCGATGATCACGCCTAGCAAGCATTTAGGGTTTTTCATTGTGCTCATCTCAATCTATCACTGAGCCGTGGCCAAGCAAAACTTGCTCGTCGTCGATGCAGATCCACGCAGTCTCCGCGTATTGGAGGTCAGCTTGCGCAATGCGGGCTACAACGTGGCCGGTTGTCCCAGCGTGGGGAGGGCCTTCGAGATCCTGCACACCAACAAGCCGGACCTGATCCTATCGGACACGGCCTTCAACGACATGAATGGCTTCGAGTTCGTCGAGCAGCTTCGACAGAACCCCGAGTGGTCGCGCATTCCCTTCATGTTCTTGTCGAGTGATGAGTCGATCGAAAGCAAGATTCGCGGGCTCGAGTTGGGCGTCGAGGACTATCTCACGAAGCCGATCTACATCCGTGAGGTAGTCGCGCGAGTCGGGATCGAGCTCGCGAGACAAGCGCGCGAGGGCTTGGCGCAACGCACCGGCGACGCCAGGACCCGGTTCAGCGGGTCGCTGTCCGAGATGAGCGTCGTGGACCTGCTGCAGACGATCGACGTGAGTCGGAAATCCGGGGTGCTGAATCTCGAGTCGAAGGAAGGGGATCAAGGCATGATCTCCTTCGATTCGGGCGCCGTGATCCACGCGACAGTGGAGGATCTCGGTGGCGAGGACGCGGTGTACCGCCTGCTGCTCTGGCGAGAGGGGACGTTCGACCTCGAGTTTCGAAAGGTCAGCCTCGTCGAGCGCACCGTTCACCGAACGACACAAGCGCTGCTGATGGAGGGCATGCGGCGGCTCGATGAGTGGAGTCGTTTGTCCGAGTTGCTTCCGCCGTTCGAGGTCGTCCTCGAAGTCGATGGCGAGGTGTTGCGAGAGCGTCTCCACGACACCCCGGACGATCAGAACATCATGGTGCGGCTAATCGACGGCGTGCGGACCATCGGCGAGGTCCTTCGCGCCCACGGGGGCGACTACGTCGAGGCTCTGCGCAAGGTCGTTGACCTCTATTTCGAGGGCATCGCGCGCGAAGTGGGGGAGATGAAGGAGAGCATTCCGATCCTGGCCCAAGTACAGATGCCGGTCTCTTCGATACCTCCCAAGGGGCCGGTCGATACGATTCCCGGACCTGGCCCGAAGCCGTCGCTCATTCCGCTCGCCATCCCGGCCCTCGGCCAGTTGCCCGTCACGGATTTGGTGCCGACGCCAGAGTCCTTACCTTCGCCCGAGTCGGCGCCGCCGCCCGAGTCGACGCCGACGCCCGAGTCTTTACAGGCGCCGGAGGCCCCCGCCGCCGACGAGTGGGTTCCCGCGTCGCAGCCCCCCACGCCACGCCCGAGAAAGAACACGCCCGCGGGCTTCCAAGCCGTGAAAGGGGGAGGCACCACCCTGAATTGGTCGGGCCGCGCCCCGGAGGTTCTGGGCCGCGGCGACGAGACAACTCGGGAGACGGTCGAGGTGGGTCGGTGGGATGAAACGCTCGACGAGCTTTGCGACGATCCCGAGGTTGACGAGGCCATCGCGATCGTCGATTCGGAGCCGCCGCCGGGTCCGTTCGTGCGGTCGAGGCCGCCGCTCGACCGCGCGGTCGACGAGGCGGTCGAGCGCGGCGAGGAGCTGCACCGCGACGCCATCATCGACTACCACGAGCCGCCTGAGGTCGATCCGCCGCCGCTCACCTACGAACAAGTCTTCGAAGAACAGCCAGCTCCGAGGCCCGCGCCGACAATGCCCGCCGCAGCCCAAGTGCCGAAAGAGGCTCCCGGTCCCAACCCGACGCGCTTCGTATGGCTCGCCGTGTTCGCCTTCGGCGTTGTCGCGATCGCTTACGTGATGTTACCGGGGGCAGGGACAGTGCCAGCGCCAGCGCCAGCGCCAGTGTCAGCGCCAGTGTCAGCGCCAGCGCCAGCGACGGGGCCCGGCATTTATGCCAAGACTGGGGCGGAGGATACCTATGAGGCTCAGCTTGAGCTTGCACGTCGGTTGAAGCGTGGATCGCGAGCGGCAGCTGCCTATCAGCGGGCCATCGAGCTCAATCCTCAAGGGAGCACCGCGCTGGCTGAGCTCGCACGGCTCCAGCTCGGGCGGGAGCACACCCGGGAGGCGGCCGAGCTTGCCGAGCGGGCGACCGCGATCGATCCATCGAACGCCCTTGCCTGGGTGACGCTCGGCTCGGCCCGTCAGATGCGTGGCGACCGCCAGGGCGCGCGTCAGGCCTATCGGAACTGCGTCAAGCTCGGGAAGGGGCGCTATGTCTCGGAGTGCAGGGCGATGCTTCGTTGATGGCTTCCTCTGTTAGTTTTCTGGAAGCGCACCCGTCCTGCTAAGCTTTGTCGATGATGCGGGGGGCGGCGTGAGTCGAAGCGAAGCAATTGGGGTTGCCGTCGTCGGTGCTGGTGGTTGGGGCAAGAACCACGTTCGTAACTACGCCGCGCTTCCCGAGGCAGATCTGCGATACATCTGCGATCGCGAAGAAACGATTCGCACCACGATGGCTGCTACGTATCCGAGCGTTTCGGTGGTTGCGGACGTCGATGCGGTTTTGAGCGATGCCTCCGTGTCGGCGGTCGTCGTTGCCACGCACGCCCCATCGCATTTCAAGGTAGCCGAAGCTGCGCTCATCGCGGGTCGGGACGTATTCGTCGAAAAGCCGCTCTGCCTGTCCGGCGCTCAGGCCAAGTCGCTGTGCTCGCTCGCGGAGCAGAACGGGCGCATCCTGATGGTGGGGCACTTGCTCCTCTATCACCCTGCCGTCGAACGACTCAAGGCGCTCATCCAAAATGGCGAGCTCGGAGACGTGCTCTACATCTACGCCCAACGCGTCAACCTCGGCGTCGTGCGCCAAGACGAAAACGCTTGGTGGTCACTGGCTCCGCACGACATCTCGGTCGCCAACTATTTGCTCGGGGCATCCCCGGACGCGGTGAGCGCGACCGGGTCGTGTTACCTGCAACCGGAGCGCGGCGTCGAGGACGTCGTGTTTGCGACGATGCACTATCCAGGGCGGCGCATGGCTCACATTCACGTGAGCTGGCTCGACCCACACAAGATCCGAAAGCTCACGGTCGTGGGCGACCGAAAAATGGCGGTGTTCGACGACACCTCCGCGGACCAGAAGCTTGCAGTGTTTGACAAAGGCGTAGAGCCTCCTGCGACGCTTTCCTATGAAGAGGGTGTTCGCATCCGGACAGGCGATATCCGCATCCCCGCGCTCAAGATGGCGGAGCCGCTTCGCAGAGAGTGCGTGGCATTCCTAGATGCGGTGCGAACGAGGAAGGCGCCGGTGTCCGATGGGCAATCGGGGCTCGATGTAGTGCGTGCGCTCGAAGGGGGTGCTGCGTCGCTGGCCCAAGGGGGGGCGCGCATCGAGATCGGTGGAGGCCGTTGATGGCCGCGCCCTTCGTTCACGACACCGCCGTCGTCGATGAGGACGTGCGGATCGAAAAAGGCGCCAGCATCTGGCACTTCACCCACGTCTCGCGCGGGGCCCGCATTGGGGCGCGAAGTGTGCTCGGGCAAAACGTCTTCGTCGGTCCCGGTGTACGGATCGGTAGTGGTGTGAAGATTCAAAACAACGTTTCCGTGTATGCGGGGGTAACCGTCGAGGACGATGTGTTCCTCGGACCGAGTTGCGTGTTCACCAACGTCCTGACCCCCCGCGCGCATGTCGAACGCAAGGACGAGTTTGCGCCGACCCACGTTGGCCGCGGAGTGACGGTGGGCGCTAACGCCACGATCGTCTGCGGTCACGATCTCGGAGAGTACGCCTTGATCGGCGCTGGAAGCGTCGTGACGAAAGACGTCCCGGCCCACGCCGTCGTCGTGGGCAATCCCGCGCGGCGCACGGCATGGGCTTGCCGTTGCGGGGAGGTCCTCCCAGGCGACGGCGTGTGTAGGCGGTGCGGAGATCAATACCGGATCACCGAGGATCATTGCGAGCGCGTGGAGAACGGTGTCTGAAGAGCAAATACCGATGTTGGACGTGGCGGCCCAAAACGGGCCGCTGATGGAGCGGCTGATCGACAAGGCAGCCGAGGTGATTCGCTCCGGACGCTACATTCTCGGGCCAGAGGTCGAAGCTTTCGAGCGAGAGGTCGCCGAGTACATCGGC
>JAPUKT010000425.1 GCA_027295555.1 Deltaproteobacteria bacterium | reverse complement strand
AGCGTCGTCGGGGCTCCGAGAAGCTATCTCTAGAAGAATTCACGGCGCTTGCGCGCGTCGCTGCGCAACAGGGCGTATTCGATGAGTCCGAAATTCGAATTCTCAGGAATCTCTTCCACTTCGGGTCGCTTCGAACCCGCGACATCATGACCCCGCGAACCGTCGTGTTTTCACTCGAGGAGAATACGACGGTCCGAGATGCCGTTGCCGAACGGGGCGCTATGATTTTTTCCCGAATCCCGATCTGGAAGGAGACCCCGGACCAAGTGACAGGATACATCCTCAAAGACCACTTGTTGATTCAAGCAGCGCGCAACGAGCTCGATGTCCCCGTCAGTAGTTTCGCACGCGAGACGCTGATAGTCCCGGATACCCTGCCTTTGACGTCCTTGTTCGAGCGATTGTTGGACCGACGAGAGCACATCGCTGTGGTGGTCGACGAATACGGCGGCGTCGACGGTGTCGTCACGATGGAAGACGTCCTAGAAACACTCATCGGTCTTGAGATCGTCGACGAAATGGACTCCGTCCAAGATATGCGGGCGATGGCACGGGCGAAGTGGGAGGCTCGCGCGAAGCACATCGGAAGCAGTCCACCCGAACCGGCTGGTCCGGAGGGCTCGACGACAGAGTCGTGAAAGCTTCGCTTACGAATCGGCGTCGTCCTTCCTCGATTCTGGACCGCTGGATCTACGCGCTGAAGCCCGCCAGTTGGCCAAAGCTCTTGGTGCCTACGCTCCTCGGGCAGGTGCTCGGTGCAACATCGGTCGGCGTCCTCAACGTGGTCGCGGTCGTTTGGGGACTCTGGTTCACGTTGGTGGGGCTCGGCTTCATCGTTCTACTCAATGACTGGGGCGATCGCCACGTCGACACGATCAAGCGCAACATGTTCCCCGACGACTGCTCCCCGAAGACGATCCCCGATCGCATCCTGAGCGTCGGGTCGGTCGGGGTGGCGGGCGCGGTCTTCGGCCTTGCGACTCTCTTGGTCGCGGCCGGGAGCGAGGTCGTGCTAGGTCGACCGTGGGCGTTCGAGGCGGGGGCCGCCTGTATGGCCGTGTTTGCTGCTTACACACTGCCGCCCGTTCGGCTCAACTATCGCGGCGGAGGCGAGTTCCTCGAGATGCTCGGGGTTGGCATCGCACTGCCGGTCTACAATGTGTACCTACAGGCGGGGGTCATTGCCCCACAGGTGTGGCCCTGGGTTCTCGGGTTCGCCTTTCTCAGCCTCGGAGGCGGGATCGCCAGCGGGCTTTCGGATGAGCAAAGCGATCGGCAAGGCGGCAAGCGCACCTTTGCTTCAGTCCTCGGAAACGCGGTGGCGCGTCGCCTGACGGAGGGGTGCGTCCTCCTGGGGGCTGCGACCTGGTGCTTGGGCGCCGTCGTGACGCCGGACTGGGTCCCGCTTTGGGTTCTAGCTCCGGCGATCGCGATCCTCGGATGGCGGTTCATTGCGCTGCGCCAAGTCAGCGCCGAGGCCGTCACCGATGCTTTCGAGGCTCAGGGGCGCTACAAACACTTCCTTCATGGAGCCATTTGGCATAGTACAACGGTGGCGGCCCTGCTGTTGTGGCTCCACATGATTGTCGGATGAGTG
Organism: Deltaproteobacteria bacterium; assembly: GCA_027295555.1. Classification (GTDB taxonomy): domain Bacteria; phylum Myxococcota_A; class Polyangia; order Polyangiales; family Houyiibacteriaceae; genus SG8-38. Next base: position 1,986 of record JAPUKT010000425.1, on the reverse strand, counting down.
CCCACGCGATAGAGAGCCAGCTTTCGATCCTGGATGAGGTGCAAGCCGGCATCGATGCGACGACGTGGGGGGCGTTGACCCTCGATCCAGACCGGGCCTCCGCAACTCCGCTACCGGAGCTCGTCGGGTCTCTCGCAGGGCCGGCGCAGATCGAGCATTTAGCGCGCGCGGCTGCGAGAGTAGCTTCGGCTCAGCTCGAGAACTTCCCGGACAATCTCTTCTGGGATTTCGATTGCTATCTTGCCTCGGTTCACGAAAATGCCGCCGCGTCCGGCGACTACACCGCATATCTCGAGCGGACGACCCGAACGACGGTGGGTTTGATGCAGCTCTACGGACAGCAATCCAAGATTCGGTTCCGATACGTGCACGATTTCATGTACGGATTCGACTGGGCGCGGTGGGTCCGGCGCGATCCCGCCAATCGAGTCGGCATCGATCCATTCGGGTTGAGTTTCTTGAATCAGTCGGAAAGTCGCGGTCGGGACATTCTCGATCTGATTGAGGCCAATGACACTTGGTATCCCCGACTCGGGGAGGGGGTCGCGAGAAACCCGTTCTCCTTCTCTCGGGAGCCGGAAGCCGAGCTGGTGCTCTACCGAGATCTCTCCGCGCGGGGCTTCATTCCGGTGCAGGCTTGGCGAGTCGACGCGTCGCCGGACTGGCGCCGCGATTGCGATGCGTTGCGTGAGGTGCGCGCGAAGGCGTTCGGGCTCGTCGACTAGGCCGAAAACCCTAGCGCAACGATCCACAGGACGATCAAAACATTGAGCGCGCCGCTAGCCCACCAGGCGGCACGAAACAGATCCTGTGCACGTGCTCCGATCAGCAGAGGAACGAGAGGCACAATGCCGACGACCGCTCGCGTTCCGACGGACACCGCAGGCGTCCAAAGAAAGATCCCGAACGCAGCAAACGCGATCCCCGCGGAGGCTGCGCGGCGGGCCTGAGGCACACCGAAGCGTACGGGCCACGTCCGCTTGTCAGCGTGTCGGTCGTCCTCGACATCGGGTAGTGCTGTCAGGATGTTGCCGCAGACGCCCAGCACGGTGGCAGGCAAGATGATCCACATGGGCGCAACGACGACTTCGGCTTGCAGGTAGTAGCCCAGAGAAGGGAGCCCAACACCGATACCAAGCCCTTGGAGCGCTTCCCCGGCCCCGCGGTAGCTCAGGCGCGCCGGTGGGAAGCTGTAGAGCCACAACAACGCGAGCGCGATGATCCCGTAAATCGGGACCCAGGGTCGGCCGAGCAGCGCGAGGAGACCCGACCAGGCCATGAGAAGAAGCGCGCTCACTTGCGCCGCGCGTCGCAAGTGTGACGGCGTGAGCTTGCCTTCGGGAATGACCCCCGAGCCGCCCGATATCAGCGTGCGGTTCCCGGTGTCCGCCTCATGGTCTGCGTAGTCGTTGGCGTAGACGACGAAGAGATGATCCAGGATGCCCCAAAGCACAGCCGCCACGAACCAAAACAGAGTGAAGGTTCGTGCGACGTGCCACGCTGCCGCTTGTCCAAGAATCAAGGGTACAGCGATGTTGACATGCGCGAGCGGTCTCGAAGCTTGCACCCAATGCTTCCCCTGCGTCACAGCCCTCGATAACACGATTCTTTCCTGCTAGGGGTGGCCAGTGCGGGCGCGCAGCGGGGAATCTCTCAACCGGCCAGTTCAGTTTTTCACCGGCAAGGGCGGCGTCGGCAAATCGACCGTCATCGCAGCCGTGGCGATGAGGGCTGCTCGTGCGGGCCAGCGACCTCTGATCGTCGAGCTCGGCGTTCATACGTCGTCTTCGCATCTCTTCGACCGACCAATGGTGGGCTACGAGCCGGCGGAGGTTACCGAGGGCGTGCACGCCACACGGGTGTTGTTCGAACCGGCGCTCGTCGACTACGTCACATCGAGGCTGAAGCTACGTCCGATTGCGAAGCTCGTGGTGGGGAACAATTCTCTTCGGCGTCTCTTCATGGCTGCGCCCGGTGTCGACGAGA
>JAPUKT010000424.1 GCA_027295555.1 Deltaproteobacteria bacterium | reverse complement strand
CAACTGGCTGGCGTGTGCGGCGCCAGTTGTCGCGCGAACGGAGTTTCCTCCTCGGGAAGAGCTCGAGTTGACGCCGTGCCCGACGATCGACGGGGAGACCTGCGTCTACTCCGGCCCCCAGGGTGTTCTTCCCGAGCCGATGTGGAGCTCGATCTACGCGAGCTTGATCTTCATCGAGTGTTTGATCTGCCACGGGCCCGCGAACTCCAACGTGGATCAGAACCCGAACAATCTCGGAGGGGCCATCCCCGGGGGAGCAAACTCCCAAGCCCTGGACGCGCTCAATTTGTCCGGTGCTGACCCGATGGACACCAGCAACTGGGCGTCCGATTCGCACCTGGCGGTGTTCAACGTGCTTGCGTCGGCGGCGGGTGAGTGCGAGGGCCAAGGGACGGTCGTCTTACCGAACGACTCGACTAACTCTCTCATGATCCAAAAGCTGCGAGCCATCCAAACGTGCGGCTCGGAGATGCCGATCGCCGTCGGCAACCAAACGATCTCCGATGCGGTCATCCAGATTGTCGAGGAGTGGATCGACATGGGAGCGCTAAACAACTAGTGGCGCGTCGGGGGCTCATCGCGATCGTATCGTTGGCGGTCGTTGCCGCCGGTTGTAAATCGGCGCCCGCGTGCCCGATCCAGACCCGCACCGACCCGGCGAAGGCGCTCGAGGAGCATGCGGCTCGACAGCAGGGTTGGAAGTCGCTCAAGGCCGAGGCGCGTGTGACCCAGTGGGCCGACCGTGGCCGCATTCGGGGCACCGTTCTGATGTTCCTCGAACGGCCCAGTCGTGTGCGGTTCGACGTGATGACGCAGCTCGGGCCCGCGGCGGTGCTGACCAGTGATGAGGAGAGCTTCCAGCTCAGCGACTTGCGTGAGAACGTATTCATGCAGGGACCGACGTGTCCCGAGAACATCGCGCGCTTGCTCGGGATTGCGGTCGAGGCAAAGAACGTGCTTCGGCTCCTGACCGGCGACACACCAATAATCGACGCCGACGAGCAGCGTATGGAGTGCCGCGACGGGAACTACGTCGTCTCGCTCTTGGCCCAAGACGGGTCGACGCAAGAAATAGAGTTTGCAGTCGATGACGCCGACCGCGACAAGCCCCCAGCCGAGCAACGCCTCACGCTCCGCAAATCAAGCGTCCGCGCGGCGGACGGAAAGCTCCAATGGAAGGCCACATACGACGACTACACGAGCGTCGAGGGTCAGCTGTTCCCCACGAACATTCGGTTCGTCGACCACGTGCACGGGGCCGATACCCAGGTTCGGGTGAAGTCCATTTCGTTGAATCCGGACGTTCCGTCCGATGCCTTCCAGCAGACGCCGAGTCCGGGGATGGCCGTAGAAGTCGCCACCTGCCCGTGAACAAGCGAGCTCCGGCCGTCTGGTGCTAAGGTAGCGGCGCATGATCGAACCGCTGCTCCGCGTGCGTCACCTAGTCACGGCCTTCGAGACGGACGAAGGCTACCTTCGTGCCGTCGACGACGTGTCGTTCGACGTGTTTCCCGGTCGAACACTGGGAGTCGTCGGCGAAAGTGGGTGCGGGAAGAGCGTGACCTCTCTGTCGATCATGCGACTGATCCCGAGCCCACCTGGGGTGATTGAACAAGGCGAGGCGCTCTTCGAAGGGCGCGACCTCCTCTCCCTTCCAGAAGCTGAGATGCGAAGCCTCCGTGGGAACGAGATCTCGATGATCTTCCAAGAGCCGATGACATCGCTCAATCCCGTGTACACCGTGGGTACGCAGATCATCGAAGCGGTTCGACTGCATCAGCGGGTAAGCCGCCGAGCCGCGCGCGCTCGAGCGATCGAGCTTCTCGACCTCGTTGGTATTCCGGCGCCCCAGGAGCGGGCGGGTTCCTATCCTCACACCCTCTCGGGAGGAATGCGTCAGCGCGTGATGATCGCGATGGCGCTCGCTTGTCAGCCCCGGCTTCTCATCGCCGACGAACCGACCACCGCGCTCGACGTCACCATTCAAGCACAGATTCTGGATCTGCTTCGCTCGCTCCAGAAAGAGCTCGACATGAGCATCATCTTCATCAGTCACGACCTCGGAGTCATAGCCGAGTTTGCGCACGACATAGCGGTCATGTACGCCGGGAAGATCGTCGAACACGCGGAGACCGAGGCGCTTTTCCGAGATCCGCGGCACCCTTATACGCGGGGTCTGCTGCGGAGCTTGCCCAGCGTTCGCAGTCGCGACTCACGCTTGCCGACCATCCCCGGTATCGTGCCGGACCTCCGGACCCTACCCCAAGGCTGCCGCTTTCAAGATCGTTGCGACCTGGTCAGTGCAGAGTGCAGGATCGAAGAGCCGCCTTTGGAGCTGCACGGCAAGACCAATGTCGCCTGCTTTCACGCGGAGGTGCGAGCATGAGCGCCGAGCCAGTGGTTCGCGCGGATTCGCTCCGTAAGTCGTTTCGAGGCCCACCGCGCGGTTTCGGGAAAGGGCGCGCAGAGCTTCGCGCTGTCGACGGGGTTTCCCTGGACGTCATGCCAGGCGAGACACTCGGCCTGGTGGGCGAGTCGGGCTGCGGAAAGAGCACCTTGGGTCGGCTGCTCTTGCGCCTCTACGAGCCGACGAGCGGACGCGTCTATTTCGATGGCCAGGACATCACTGAGCTCTCGCAAACAGCCCTTCGCCCCATTCGTCGCAAGATGCAGATCATTTTCCAAGACCCCTACAGCTCGCTGAACCCACGCATGACCGTCGAAGCGGCGATCGCCGAGCCGCTCCGCGTGCATCGGCTCGTCAGCTCGAAAACGGAAGAGCAGCAGCGCGTCGCTTCCTTGTTGGAACGTGTCGGATTGCGGCCGGAGCATATGCGCCGCTACCCCCACGAGTTTTCGGGCGGGCAGCGCCAGCGCATCGGTATTGCACGGGCGTTGGCGGTATCTCCAAGCTTCATCGTCGCCGACGAGCCCGTCAGTGCGCTCGACGTGTCGATCCAAGCGCAGATCGTGAACTTGCTCAGTGACCTCCAGGAGGAGCTCGGATTGAGCTATCTGTTCATCGCGCACGACCTTCACGTCGTGGAGTACGTGAGCCACCGGGTCGCCGTGATGTACTTCGGGCGTGTGGTCGAGCTCGCCACATCGCAACAGATCTATGAGAGCCCGCGTCACCCCTATACCCAGGCGCTCTTGAGCGCGGCGCCCGAGCCCGACCCCTCGAGCCGGAAGAAGCGTGTCCTTCTAGAGGGCGACGTCCCAAGCCCACTCGACCCGCCCACGGGTTGCGCTTTTCATCCCCGCTGTCCGATCGCACAAAAAGGCCTCTGTGATCGCGAGGTGCCGGAGCTCCGTACCCTCGATACGGGCCACGAGGCCGCCTGCCATCTCGCTCAATAGCAGCGCCTGCCCCGTGGCGACGAAGTCGCTCTACGGGGTTGCGGCGTTTACCCCAATCGGGGTACCTAGGTCTTGGGATGATGGCTGAATTACCCGAGCCGCCTCCAATCGAGCACTACTATCGGAGTTTCTCCGCGGGGGCGACTCTGTACTACGCGGGGGCGCCCGCCACCGAGCTCTATCTGATCCGATTCGGTCGGGTTCGATTGCTCAAGCGGGCGCGAGGGGTCGAGCGGAGCGTGGGATTGTTCGGCGGTGAGGAGCTCGTCGGCGAAGAAGCCTTGTTGCCACGCTCCCATCGCACGGCCACGGCACAGGCGATCGAGCCGGTCTCCGCTCTGGTTATCGAAAGTGACACCTTCCGCGCGCTCGTCCGGCAGCGTCCAGACATCGGCGAGCGAGTGATGCAACAGCTCGCTCGACGTCTCCAGCGCGCCGAGGAGAAGATCGAAAATTCTCTCCTCCCAGACCCAACGATCCGCGTGGTGAACAGCCTGCTTCGCGCCTTGGAAGGCCAAGGGGATCCGTTGCTCGGCCTTTCGCCGCTCGAATTATCCACCCGAACTGCACTCGAGCTCGACCAGGTCAAAGCCGTTATCGGTCAGCTCCGGGATCGCGGCTATCTGTCCGTAGGTGATC
>JAPUKT010000423.1 GCA_027295555.1 Deltaproteobacteria bacterium | reverse complement strand
GCAGTAAGTGCTTGGCGGCTTGGATCCCATTGCACCCGATGAACGTCGTTGCGGGTGAGCAGCCCGACGACCCCGATGTCGAGGTTCCGAAGTGTCTTGACCCGTGCTTGGATCGCTGCTGCCGGTGGAAGCCGGTCATACCGCCCGCTCCACCGCGCTTGCACGCGTGTGAACCCATCGGTCTGGGATTTCGGCGCTTCGAGAGAACGCACGATGACGAAGGCGCGAATTGCGTCGGCCAGGTTCGCTTCGAGTGCTCCGGCCGCCACGAGATCACCGAGCGAGCGAATACCTTCGGCCTCATCTCGATAGAGGAGGATCCGATCCACGTGCGGGAGGTCCAGGTTTGGCAAGGCGTAGAGCCGTTCCCGGTCTGCCCGGTTGAGGTCGACCTTCGTTTGGTAGAGCAGCAACAGCGCCTCGAACGAACGCTCCGAGACCTGCCCCGATGCCAACAAGTCGTATAGATCCTCTTCGGTTTCGACGTCGACGAAGACCTCGTATTGAACGGCCCCCGCATCTCTCGGAAACCACGCGACGAGCCATGCAGACACGAAGGCAATGCGATGCGCATTCCTCAAAGGCACGGTCGGTTTGGCGCACCGGGTGTCCCCAGGTCTCCATCGCCGTACGGGGTGATCGCGTCACACACGAAACCCCACTCGTCGATCTGAGTCGCGACGCCTGGACGCGACCCTTCGTACGAAACCGAATCCAACACCTCCCCGCCGACGCTGATCGAAATCGCCTCGTCGACGTTGTTGAGCGAGATGCCGAGCTCGGCGTCAACAAACGGAATGCCCCCGTTTTCGTCACGGTGCGGATTTCGCGCAAATACCGCGAAGCCACCGGCTGGCACCGATAGGCAATCTTCTCGTTCGATGGTCGCGCTCCGCGTGGTGAGGTCGGACCACACCAAGCCGTTGAGGTCGACTGCGGTCGCGAAATAAACCTCGACCCACTCGCCCTCGCGGTTGCCAACTATCGAGGGGTTCGCCATCCACTCCGTGATTTGGACTTGCCCCGTGGACGGGCTCCGGATCGGTCGTGGCGTATCCCCATCGAAGCACATCCCCTCCTCGAGAACGGGGGCGCACGCTGGGTTTGACTCACCTGGCGTCCCGAAGTTGCCATCGCTGTACTCGTAGTCCGCTGCGGCATCGACCAGGCAGAGCACATCGTCGGGATCGACCTGCCACGCGACCCCTTCTTCCGAGCCTACGTAGTCGACGCGGTCGAGGATGGTATCCCCGACGGCGACGACGATGCTGCGCTCACCGGTATTGCGTAGACTGAAGTTGAGCTCCGCGTCGACACGGGGAGCCGCCGCCGGACTCGCTCCGAAGACGACCCTTGTGCCCGTGCCGACGGGAAAACACACATCGTCGAAACTCGGCGCGCCAAGCGCATCGCTGCTTGCGCCGAGTCGAACGCCGTTGAGGTCGGCAGATTCGGTGAAGAGCACCTCTACCCACTCGAGATCGTCATCCGCCCCGTACGGATTGGCCATCCATTCGGTGATCCGTGCTTCGCCGGGCTCTAGCACGTCGATCGGACGCCGGGCCCCGTCTTCGATACACGTCCCGTCTACTAGCGCCTCTCCGCACGCGCTGTTCGGTGATCCGGGCGTGCCGAAGTTACCTGGGGAGACCTCGGGCGCTGTTTCGGGCGCCACGCACCAGTGACCGGCGTCGTCATTCGAGCTGCTATCGGGGGTGAGTCGGCCATCGAGCTCCAACGCGCGACCGTCTCGCGTGCTCGCGTAGCCCACCCGGTCGATGACGGTCTCGCCGCATCGGATCGACAACGCGGCCTTCGAGTTACGAAGATTGCCCAGGGTGTTTCCGTAACTGTAATCGACGTACGCCGGCAACGATTCCGGTGGGGCGTTGCCCAAGACGAAGTAGTCGTCCGCGTCGATCTGGCTTTCGCCAAATCGGTGCTCCGACGCCCCGGTTCCATCCTCGCGGCTCGAAACCAGCGTCAAGCCCTGGAGCTCGAGCACCCCTCCACTCGCATTGAAGAGCTCGATGTACTCCCCCTGGCCGTCACTTCCATCCGGGTTGGCGTGAATCTCCGTAATGACGACGTCGCCGGGCGAGAGCTCCTCGCACCCCGTTTCGATCGCGAGCGGATCCCTCCCGCAACCGCACACCACCACCCACACGCACGCGCACCCGCGCGCCCAACCTAGAGCACCCGCCATCTCGACCTCCCGCCTCTCAAGCTTGGTGGGTTATCGGTCGAGGCTTCGTTTCGTTTCCTGTTACTCGGCCGCCTGGGCGGTCTCGTCCGGCCATGGGAGGGAAGGAAGACCGACCTGTTCGGGATCACCGACCACGATCTGAAGCGTTTCGTAGCTCCCGCGTTTGTAGCGCTCGATCGGGCCTCGCACCCTCACGGGTTCGTATTCGTAACGCCCGAGGCCACTTCGTAGAAACACCGCTTTGTCCCGAAAGATGATCGGAAAGTCGTTGCCTTGCTCTCCGCCCAGGCGCACACGTACCAGTCCCTTGAAGTGCTGCACCTTGTCGACCGTTCCAAGGACCGTCACTTCCTCGCCCAGCTTTTCTTCCAGCCGCGCATTCGCGTCCCAGTGCGTGAGCACGATATAGTCGTCGCGCCCGGCTGTTTCGTGCTCGAACGCCTGGATGAAGGCGGCCCGCGCGTCCCACCAGTCCTTGCGCTCCGCATAGTCACCATAGCCCTTGGCTTCCGGGTCCCAGATGCCGCGTTGAGCGCGTCGCGCCTCGGCCTCTGCGCGCGCGAACTGGTTGTGGAAGCGATGTGAATACCCGTACTTCGTGAAATAGGGGCTCATCCCCGCGCGGACGGCCTCGACATTGTAACTGGCCCACTTGCCGTTCTTCTTCACGAACGCGTACGCGAGAAGCCGGCCGTAGCGTCCGCGGAGAGCCTTGGGGTCGTCCCGCTCGAGTCGCACGGTCTCGATCCCTTTGAAGAACGCTTCTGCGAACTCGGTGGCTCGGTTGCCCATGGGCGTTCCGGCCTTCCTCGGACGCAGGGCATTACCGCGCTTCGTCTTCAAATACTTCTCGAAGTCTACCTCGACGGCGGCGCGGTCCCGTTTGCTGCGAACCTTCTCCTCCGTATCGATCGAGAGCAGACGAATGGACTCTTCGACGTTCTCCACACGAATCGTGTCTCCGTCGACTACGGCGTGTGGCGCGAGCCGGTACTCGCCGATCACCAGCCCTTCCTGCACAGGATCGGCGACGCGGCTTGCGGCAGGGGCTCGGATGGGCTTCCCCGGAGCCTCCGCGGTGGCATCGCGCCCGCAGCTGCACATCGCCAGACACGCCCAGATGACGAGACACTCGATGCGACCCCTCAGATGCATCGGCACCACCGTATGGGATCTCAGCAGAGCTGGCTACTCTTCGTCTTGGTCGCCGGTCTTGATCCCGGCCAGCCTGCGTGCGAGCCCCTTTTTGAAGTCGAGATTCATCTGCCGTGCGATTTGGATGCGCTGCGCCTGCGGAGACCCCGCGCCATGCATCGACTCGGTCAGATACCCCACCGCATTGCGACCCATCGTCATATTCTCTATCAACCGCAAGACGCGAATCCGCGCCTCGGTGGGTACGTCCGCCCGTCCCTTGAGGTACTTTTCGAGCAACGCCTTGAGCTCGGGGTGCTTGAGATCTTTTTCGGAGGGCGCGGTGCTCACGAGCCCGCCCGCCAGGTCCTGTGCAAGTCGCGCAATCTCGAACGGCATCTTCGTCACGTGGTGCTTACACACGTTGGCAAGGATGTCGTCGTTCAGGTAGCAGCCCGATTTTGTGGGTTTCGCCTGGTGCGACGAGGCGATCCCCGTTGCGTACATCGTTTCGTTCAAGTGCGTCATTTGCACGAGCTTGTCTTTGATGTGCGAGGCCTTTTCGACTCCGTTGTACTCGGCAGCTTGGGCCGCGGCTCCGATCAGCACGTCGCCGACACCGGTTTTGCAGACGTAGCTCCGACGGTGATAGCAGGTGAAACGCTCGATGAGCATCGATGCGAACTCGTGCTCGCCATCCATGAAGACGTGGCTCCACGGCACGAACACGTCATCGAGCACGACCATCGCCTCTTGGCCCGAGAACGACGCGTTACCCACGTCGATCGAGCCGCCTTCCATGCTGCGGGTATCGCAGGACTGTCTTCCGTAGATGTACGTGATCCCCGGCGCGTCCACTGGAAAGGCAGCCACTACCGCATAGTCTTTGTCCTTGGGCCCGAGGCGCATCGTCGGCATGGCGATGATCCAATGAGAGTTGATGCAGCCGGTTTGATGCGCCTTGGCGCCGCGCAGCCAAATGCCGTCGTCGTTTCGCTTGGTGATGTGGACGAACAAATCGGGGTCGTCTTGCTCGTGCGGAGCCTTGCTTCGGTCGCCCTTGACGTCGGTCATCGCTCCACCGACGACGTAGTTCTGCCGCTGCATCGTCGTCAAGAACGCCTTTAAACGCTCGTGGTAGGGCGTGCTGTGTTTTTCGTCGATCTCGTAGGTTACCGAATAGAGCGAGTTGAACGCGTCCATCCCGACGCACCGCTGAAAGCAAGTGCCCGTGTTCTGGCCGAGCTTGCGCTGCATCATGTTTTGCGCGACCAAGTCTTCCGGGCTCTGCACGATGTGCAGGAAGCGGTTGACACGCCCGCCGGTGAGCGCGGACTCTACCGTTGCAATTTCCGGTTCGCGCAGGGCCAAGTCGTAGGTCTCGGCGACGGCGTTGATCGACGGACGAATCAGTGGATGGTCCACCGGTTCGTCGACCAGCTCACCGAACAGGAACACCCTGAGGTTCCGGCCTCGGAGACTGTTGATGTAGTCTTCGCCGCTTTCGATTCGCGCTGGGGTCTCGCCGTTTCCGCGTGGCATGACCACCTCCAAAGAGGCTTAGCTTACCACGTGTCTCAAAGAGGCGCGCCCACTAGCTCCGGCCAGCTTTCTTCCACGAAAAAGCGGCCCTTTGCGTCTTTCGCGACGCGCCCGAGGGCGATCTCGTGGTCGTGGGCGAAAAAGAGCCTGCCTCGCTGCTCGAGTAGCCGCCC
>JAPUKT010000422.1 GCA_027295555.1 Deltaproteobacteria bacterium | reverse complement strand
CGCGAGGAGCTCTTGGGTTACGAAGTCGAAGGCGTACAGCTCCTCTTTCGGGTAATCCGATGCCCACGGCCTTTCATGCTCCCCGCACTCCTCGCTCTCGTCTTCGAGCCCGTCGCACGGCATGAAATGGAAGCGCAGCTGCCAAGAATCCGGGAACTCGGACTCTGCCTGGATGAAGAGATTCGCCGATTGCCTTTCGAAGATCCCGAGGATTTCATTCAGCTCGCTGACTTGGCCGTAGTACCCAGGCAGGATGTTGTCCGCCCAGTTCACGCGCATGAACTCGCGCTCGTACCAGGGTCGATCGGTGTCGTTCTCCTCGATGATGTTGAGCTCTTCGCCCGTGGAGTCCTCATACGCACGACGGATGTCGAAGTGCTTTTCGATTTCGAACGCGGCCACTGGCTGACCGAGGATCGTGCCGGGCTCTGGTGACCCGGGGTTAGCGCCCTCAAGGAGCTCGTAGTCTCGGAAGGCCAGCAGGGTCTTCTCTTCGATCACCCAGCGAATGCGAGGCATCGAGGCCAGATCGGAGCCCTGGAAGTCGATCGCAGTGTCGCCGGGGAAGCTGCCGAGCTGACCCCCTTCGTAGTCGACATCGATGACTGTGCGGCTGAAATACCACGACGAGTTCTCGAAGAAGCTCTTTTTAACCGCGTTGGTTCCAACACGATCGACTGGTGCCTTTTGCTTTCCACACCCCGCGGCGGAACTAACAAGCGTAAGAAAAAGCAACAGGGCGTTTATACGTACGCATGTCATCAAGGCCCTCCAAGCTCACGGTCCGCCATTCTACGCCGTATTCGAGCAAACAACACCTACACGACACCACAAATCCGGACTCGATTGGCTTGTTTGTCGCGAACTTTCTAGGATTTGAGGGTGCGGATCCACACCTTGAGGGGGGTAAAGCTCGAGGAATCCGTTCTCGGGGCATCGAGCTCGCGGGCGCGGCCTGTCATGCGTGTGCTCGAAGAAGGGCTGGAGGCAGCGGCGCTCGGCGTGCGCGCAACCGCCGGAGCGATCTTCATCGGGGCAGGCGCAGGCTCGCTCCGTTGCGTTGCCGCGTTCGGCCCTGAAGCGAAGCACGTTCTCGAGCACGGCCAACCCTTCAACCGTGCTCTCGCAAAGCGCGTGCTCATCCGACGAACGCCGCTCATCGTCTCGGGATCCAATCCCGATCCGCAGTTTCGATTTCGGTCGTCACAGCGGACCAAACAAGCCGCCATTAGCCGACTGCACGACGGAGGCGAAACCCTCGGGTTACTGCAGCTCATCAACCCCAAGGAACGGTTCACCGAGCACGAAGCGCGGGTGATCGCGGGGCTCAGTCGATACATCACGACCTCGCTGATTCAAACGACGTCGTTGCGGAAGCAGGAGCTTCTGGCGGCGCGCGACCCGCTGACGGGTCTACGCAATGTGCGCGAGCTCGACAGCGAGCTGACACGAGCCGTGAGCTTGGCGCGACGAACTGAAAGAAACATGGCACTGATGTTCGTCGACGTGGACCACCTGAAGAAGGTAAATAGCAAGCTCGGGCACGCGGCCGGCAGTGAGGCACTCAAACGAACCGGCAAGGCTCTGGATGAGGCCGCCGCAGGTGTTGGTTCGGTCTTTCGTTTCGGTGGAGACGAGTTCATCGTCGTGCAAAGGCACGCTTCGAAAGAAAGCGCGCGGGCACTCGCCGACCACCTGAGAAGCCACGTCGCCGCAAGCACCGCCGGCCCGATGCGGCCGCACGGGGTGCTTCAGAAGATCACCGTCTCGGTAGGAGTCGCAACCCTCAACGGACTGCGTCACCTCAACGGGCGACCCCCAAGCGACCTCCGTGCGCGGTTGATGACGACCGCCGATCGGGCGCTGTTCCGGGCCAAATCCGCCGGCAGAAATCGAGTCGTGGTCGCCACCAGCCGCGACGACCGCCTGTAGCGGGACGTCCCCTTTATGCGACTTTGCTGAGGTACTCGTTGGTGGTGGTTTCGACTCGTGCCTGGACTTCGGCCGGATCGACTTCGACGAACCTCTCGTCCGGGGTGACTTTGAAGAGTGGCTGGCCTTTGGCGACGATCGTCCCGTCGCTTTCGACGAGGACCTTGTCGATTGTGCCCGCAAACGGCGCGTAGACCTTGTTGAACATCTTCATGACTTCGACCACATACAATGGGTCACCCACTTCGAAGTGTTGACCCTCTTCGACGAACTTCGGCATGCCTGGCGCTTCTTGCCCGTAGTACATGCCGCCACTGGCCGCGACGATTTCGTCCGCCCTGTTCACGGGAGGCGGCACGAGGACCTTCTTCATCTTGGCCTGGTGGTCCGGATCGAGTAGGCGCTGGGGGATGGTGATCGTGAGGTCGTCGTTGACACGAAGGTCGTGGAAGCCAACCTTCTCGGCAAGGAGGGGAAGAAGCCCGAGGAGCTCGGTGCCGAGTTGGAACCCGAGATGGGCCTCGCGGACTCGCTTCCACTCGGCTGCATCGAGGCCAGCCGCCGGGGTTTCGACGCGAAGCAACGCGTCGAGCTCGGGCCATGGAAGGTCCTCGATTCGACCATCGATCGCGGTGTAGAACGCCTCGCCTTCGTCGAGCATGAGTTGGTCCTGCTCCCAAATGCGGTGAGCGGCCGGCGCATCGACGGTCGCCTCCATGTGTAGGAGCCGATAGGCGTCGGCCAGAAGCAGGAGCGGGTTCCGGTGCCAGATCACCCGGCGGTTGCTGACGTCGAAGTCTCCGCGGTGGGTGCTGAGCCAAGCCGAAAGAAGATGCGGTTCGCTAAGCAGCCGGCGAAGAGGTCGCCCGAGCAGAGTGCGCTTAAGCTGCGCGACCTCATCGGTCGCCTTGGCCGCGCCGGGATCGGCCTCGGCCGCCTTCAGATACTGGCTGCATAGGCGCCTATACGCGTAGTCGACGTCGATGTGCTTGGCCTCATCGAGGAGCTCACCGATCAACGTCAGGTAGGACACGACGAAACGGGTCGTTGGCTTGGCATCGACCCCGTTCGCCAGGAACCAACTGACGAGTCCGTAGTGAAACTGGAGGTTGGTTTGAAGGTTCGGTCCGCGAAGAACCGTCTGACGAAGAACCTCTCGTAGCTGCTCGTAGCTCGCGCGTCGGTCGCTGCCGGTGGAGACCAAGAGCGCGATGTTGCTGTCGTACGCGCCCGCGAGCTTGTAGCGCATGAAAAGCCCGGTATCGGGATTCTTGAAGCAGATCCCCTGATCGTCGCGAACTTCGCCTTCGATCGGGTCCGACCAGAAAATGATCTCGCCGCCTGGGTGCGGAGACAGAGACTGGTCAGTGGCGTTGAGCCGCGACTCCACTGCGGCTGCATCTCGTCGAATGCGCTCGGGTCGCGGCAGCCGGCTCCTGTGTTTCGCGAGCAGAGCCATGGCCTCGACGATCGAGGTCACATCGAAGTGGTCCTCGGCATCGTTCGGGTTTCGAAAGCGAAGCGAATAGCAAAGCTCCGACACGCGGTGCTCGACCTGGATTCGCGTATTCATTTCCATGAAGTAGTGCCGAGCTCCGTCAAGGATGCATTCGAAGGTCGACGCGGAGTCGAGGCCGACCTCCTGGCCGAACCGCTCTGCTTCTTCCTCCATCTGGCGAAGAATGGCGAGGTCCTGGCCGATCGCGGCGGCAACGCCGTCGTTCCCTGCCTCGCGCTCGCGCTCGACCGCTTCGGCGAGTGTTTCGCGGGTGATCGACACCTCGAATAGCTTCTGCTCGTGCATCTGCAACGAGCAGTCGCGACCCCCGAGTGAGACGCACCAGTCGCCGTTCCCGAGAAGCTGGATTTCGTTGTGGCGCGTCGTCTCGATGTTGAGTTCGGTGAGGATGTTTTTGTTGTCGCCCACTCCGAGCGCCTTCACCTCGCCGAGGATCTCGCGGACCATCGCCGGTGCCTGGTCTGCGCTACTGACGATGCGCTGGCCCTTGCCGCCGCCTCCGCCGATCGCCTTCAGGCGAACACGGCTGCCCGGATGGGTTTCGAGGATCGAGGCGACTTCGAGTTGGATTTCCTCTGCAAGCTCGTCGACCGAGTAGAGGTCGACGTGCGCATCGTAAGAAGCGTTGAGAACCGCCTCGGCGATGTCCTCGATGGCCAGGCTTTCGTCACCGAGCGCCGCGACCTCGAGCCCATGCATAGCAGCGACAGCTTTCAACGCAGCGCGGTCACCATGCTTGCGCAGTAGGAGGCGCGCAGTTGCGTTGTTGATGCCTGGAATGACGCTCACATCGACGCGTTCCGCCGTACGTTTGGCCTCGTCTTTGAAGCCGGCGGCTTGCACCGTGTGAGAGCCCGGTCCGATGAACCGGAGCCCTGCTTCTTCGATCGACCGAACGAACTCTTCGTCCTCAGCCATGAACCCATAGCCCGCGAAGATGTAGTCGTAGCCGTTCCTCGTGGCGATTTGGATGATCTCTTCGATACGCGCGGTGCGCTCTTCTCTCGTCGCGCCGGTGTAGTCCGGGACCGCATGAACGCGAGATGGATCAAGTTGGCGCAACTCGGGGGCAAGCGCGCGGGGATAGATGATCGAGTCCTTCTCCGAGAGCAGGATCCCGGTCTTGGTGATCCCCATCTCGGCAAAGGTGTCGAGCGCCTCCTGCCGAATCGGCCCGCGACACACGATCAAGATCGACATGTCTTCGTAGGAGAAGGAGCGCACCCAGTCCGACTCGGACTCGCCGAGGCGACGACCTCGATGGATCAATGGGTTGTGTCGGTAGAGATCCGAGGGGCCCATCAGTGAAACTCACGCTGCACGGCCTGGAGCGGCTCGGGAGTGTAGTGGGACAGGAAGAAGTTGAGGTTCTTCCCCAAGGCGGCGCGTGCGTTGATGGGCATCACGATCTCGGAGATCGAGCCAAGGCTCAAGGCTTCCTTCGGATTCATGAGCTCCTTTTCGTACCGCGCGTTGAACGCCGCCTCTTGCTGCTTTACCCAAGCCGCAGCGTCCTGCTCGGCGTCCGCCTTGGGGGCGCCGGACTCGACGGCTTCCTGAACGCGTGCCCGCGCACTACTGCGCATCGCGCGAAGCTCTTTCTTGTAGACGAACTCCTTGCCCGCGGACCCCATGACCGCAACACGCGTAGTGGGGAGCGCCATGACGTGACTCGCACCTGTGGCGTAACAGTTGAACGCCGCGTACGCACCTCCGAACGCGTTGCGGATGATCAGGAGCAGGCGTGGCGTCCGTAGATCGATAATCGAGTCGAGCATGGCGCGCCCTGCTTGCACGATGCCTCGGCTCTCTTGGTCGCGTCCAGGCAAGAAGCCCGTCGTGTCTTCCATGAAGATGACCGGGATGTTGTACAGATTGCAGAACCGAATGAAGCGCGAATTCTTGAACGCACTATCGACATCGACCTGACCGGATGCGACAGCACTGTTGTGGCAGACGAACCCGACCACGTGTCCGCCGAGACGCCCGAACGCCGTGATGGTGTTCCGCGCGCGCTGTGGTTGGAGCTCGAAGTAGTCTCCGTGGTCGCAGATCTGTTGGAGGATGATGCTGACGTCGATGGGGGTGTTGAACCCGGTCGGTGAGTCGAAGGCCTTTCGGAGGAGCGTATCGATCTCGCCGGTCGGCCGATCGATCGGGTCCGAAGTCTCCTGATACGGCGCGAATTCATGATTGTTTCCCGGCAAATAACTGAGCAAACGCTGCGCCGTGCGAAGCGCCCCGACCTCGTCTTTCACGGTGAGGTCCGACACCCCACTCTGCCCGTGCACGCCGGGCCCGCCGAGCTCGTCGGCGGTCACATCCTCGCCGAGAACGCTCTTCACGACCCCCGGGCCGGTCAATCCGAAAAACGTATCATCGGGCTGAATCATGAAGCTCCCCTGGCGCGGGAGATACGAGCCGCCGCCCGCGTTGTAACCAAACATGCACATGATGCTCGGCACCACACCGCTGATCTTGCGCAAAGCCGTGAACGCTTCGGCGTATCCGTCCAAGCCGCCGACCCCGGCAGGCACGAATGCGCCAGCGCTGTCGTTCATGCCGATGAGGGGCAGGCCCTGTTCACCAGCCAACCGAATCAAGTTGGCGAGCTTCGTGCCGTTGGTCGCGTCCATCGAACCGGCGCGCACCGAGAAATCGTGGCCGTAGAGCGCGACGCTTCGTCCTCGGATCTGGATGATCGCCGTGACGATCGACGCGCCATCGAGATTGGGACCCCAGTTCTGGTAGAGGATCGTGGGCTCGGTCCCGCGGTCCCGGAGCACGTCGATGCGCTCCCACACCGTCATTCGGTTTTTGGCATGCTGCCGGCCAATCTGGATGAGGCCAGCGGCCCTCCGCGGACGCTCCCGGAGCTGCTCGCCGTCACGGAGGCTCGCTTCGTACGACCCAGAGGCATCCGCTGGGGCGGCGGAACGGTCCTCGCCATCCAAACCAAATGGATTGCGAAGGGTCGGCGTTAGGATGTCCTTCTCGGCCATAACCACACTAGCCTACATCAGGCAACGCCCGAGCCGTCGGCTTCGCAGCGCACGGCCTTTTACGGGTTTTGCGAAGCCGATGCCAGCGAACACCTCACGGGCTACTCAGATGCCGATGGCATCTACGTCGAAATCCGCGAAAATGCAGGGCTTCATGACCAGTCGAGAGGAGTGCGAGCGCGCCATGGAGGTCGCTGAGCGAGTCGCGCGGGACGCGGGAGCGCTGGTCCTCGAAGGCTGGCGTGGTGGCGCCACGGTGTCGCACAAGGGCAGGTTCGACCTGCTCACCGAGTACGACCTTCGGAGCGAAGAGCTCGTTCGCGACGAGCTCACGCGGGCCTTCCCCAAGCACCGCATCGTGGGTGAGGAAAACGCGGAGACGGGCGAGGGCGACCTCGTCTGGTACGTGGATCCGATCGACGGAACGACCAACTTCGTCCACGGCCACCCGTTCTTCTGCGTGTCGATCGCACTTTACGATGGCGCCCAAGGTTTGGCGGGAGTCGTGCATGCCCCTGCTCTCGACACGACATGGAAAGCCGCAAAGCACGCAGGCGCCTTTCGAAACGGCGAGCGCTGCGAAGTGTCGGCGCGCGCATCACTCGAAGAAGCGCTGTGCGCGACCGGATTCCCGTACGACCGTTGGACCAACCCCGACAACAACCGCGAAGAGCTTTCTTTGTTTCTACAGCGGGTGCGCGGGATTCGACGCTGCGGCTCGGCCGCCATCGATCTTTGTATGGTCGCCGACGGAACGTACGACATCTATTGGGAGCAGGGCCTCAACGCCTGGGACATGTGCGCCGGAGCTCTCATGGTGCTCGAAGCCGGTGGACAGCTCTCGACCTACGAAGGCAGGACGGTGGACCCGAGGTCCGGGAAGCTGATCGCGTCCAATGGCCTTCTCCACGACGCGGCCGTCCGCACGATTCGTGAGGCGCGTCACAAAGTCGAGCACCGGAAACCATGAAATGGGCCCCGTCACCCGATAAAATGGTTGTGTGGGGGGATCACGGAAAGAGCCGGATGAGTGGGGAAAAGGTGCCGCTCCATCCGCGGAAACCGTTGCCGCACGCACTCGACTGAGCCCGGAGCAGCTCCGGGGAATGCTGAACTTCGTGACCGGCCGCCACATCGGCACGATGACGGCATGCGCCGGCTTCGCGTATCTCGGAATGGCCGTCGGGCAATGGGTTTCGCCGATGGGCGAGGCAGCGGTGGCACTAGTGACGGTCTACGGCCTCGCGGGCATCGCGCTTCTCGCGTTTTCCTGGCGCACCAAGAATCAGCCACTGCCAGTCGACTGGTCAACCCACGTGGCAGGTGTCGTCTTCTTGGTCGTCACGGCAACATTCACGCTTGGCTACGCGCTCAGCCACAACCCTTCGATGTTTTACCTCTTCGTTATCCTGCAGTTCGCCGCCGGAGCGCTCCTTCAGAGTCGCGCATGGTTGTTGGTGACGATGATCTGCGCGGACGTCGGCTGGGGCGTTACATCCCTGTTCGTCGAAGATGTGAACTGGGTGCAGAGCATCGGATACCTCGCCGGGTTCTCGGTGGTCGCGATCGGCATGCACGTCGTACGGCGGCGAACCCTCGTAGAGCTCCAGGAGCTCCGGCGGGCGGCGGAACGGGCATCCCAGGCGAAGACCGAGCTCCTGGCCAACATGAGCCACGAGGTGCGGACGCCGATGACCGGCGTTCTCGGTCTAGGGTCTCTGCTCCTCGAGACCAAGCTCGACCCGAGGCAAGAGAAAATGGCGGCGGCTATCCGAGACTCGGCAGAAGCCTTGATCGGCGTGGTCGACGAGATCCTCGACTTTTCGAAGCTTCAGAAGGGGCAAATCGAGCTGGAGCGAGCTCCGTTCGACCTCGGGATGTTGGCGGACGGCGTAGTGGAGCTCATGCAGCCTCGCGCTGGAGCGAAGGGGTTGCGCCTGGAGTCCGAGCTCACGGGCTTGGTGCGGACGCGGTTCATCGGCGACGGCGGTCGCTTGCGCCAAGTGCTTCTCAACTTCGTCAACAACGCTATCAAGTTCACGGAATCCGGGTCGGTGCTCATCAAGGCCGAAGTGATGCAGCAGTCCGTCGAGTGTCGCGTACGGATCTCCGTCCAGGATACCGGCATTGGTATTCCGGAGGAGGCGTTCGACAAGATCTTCACGCGCTACCAACAGCAAGACCAAAGCGCGAGCCGCCGCTTCGGTGGAACGGGGCTCGGTCTCGCGATCTCGAAGCAGCTTGTCGAGCTGATGGGCGGCAAGCTCGGTATCGAGAGCAAAGTCGACGAAGGGACGACGTTCTGGGTTGAAGTCGACCTGGAGCCAGGCCCCGAGGACACGCTCCGCGTGAAGGGCCCACCGGGCGTCGGCGACCTGTTGATTCGACAAGGACTGAAGGTTCTTCTCGCCGAGGATAACCCCACCAACCGCATGGTTACCGAGGCGCTGTTGAAGAAACTCGCGTGTGAGGTCGATATCGCAACCGACGGTCGCGAGGCTCTCGAGAAGGCCAAGACCACCAAGTACGACATCATCTTCATGGATTGCTACATGCCGATGATGGATGGCTTCCAGGCGACCCGCAGGATCCGTGAACACCCTACGAATCGCGAAGTCCCCATCATTGCCCTCACCGCCAGTATCACCGAAGAGGACCGTGTCCGGTGCCTCGAGGCGGGCATGAGCGACACGATCGGGAAGCCTGTTCGGTCGAGCATGCTCGAGAGGCTGTTCGATCGTTGGGTGTCCCTTTCCAACAAACCTCCGATCCCGGTCCTATCAGCAACGATGCCGCCACCCTCTGCGCTCGACATGGACATGGTTCGCCAGTTGGTCTCGCTCGATGAGGAGGACGACGGCTTCATCCAAGACGTGATGGTCGCGTACGTCGATCAGCTTCGAGAAGCGGTCGTGACCCTCCGCGACGCACTCGAGGCTTCAGACATGGAGACCGTGCGACTGACGGCGCATTCGATCAAGGGCGCCAGCAAGCAGATCGGAGCGTCGCGCGTCGGGGAGTTGCTTGACGCCATCGAGCGCGAGGAAGCGGTGGAGCCAGCACGCGACCTGGTGGGCCAAGTCGCCGAAGAAGTTCCTCGCGTCGAAGAAGCGGTGCAAGC
>JAPUKT010000421.1 GCA_027295555.1 Deltaproteobacteria bacterium | reverse complement strand
TCGAGGTCGGCGAAGGACGTCAAAGACAGGCGCAAGAGAAAGCAACGGGAGAAAAACGGCGACGAAGTCGAGGAGGAAGTCAGCGACACCGAGACAAGCCCCGACGCAGCCGCTGATACTGATACTGGTGCTGGCGCTGGCACTGACGCTGGCACTGACGCTGGCGCTGACGCTGACACTGACGCTGGCGCTGACACTGGCGCTGGCACTGACGCTGGCACTGGCGCTGACGCAGCCGCTGACAGGGAAACCGCTCGCTAGAGCGTCTGGCCGCGTCTCGCCCGGTCCACCATCAGGTCCACGTAGCTTTCGAGTGGGGGGCAGGTGATTTGGCTTCCTCGGAGGAGCTCGCGGGTGTTGCGGTCGTCGTAGATGACGTCGGTCTTGAGGTGGTCGAGGAAGGCGCGGGTCGTGTGGGTGAAGCGCTGGAGCCCGGGCGTCCGCAACAGGGCCGTGGCCAGATTGAGCGGGTCGTGCTCTTTCGGGAGCGGCTTCCCTGTGGCCTTCGCGAAGAGTTGAAGCGCGCGCTGCACCGTCACGGGTTTCGGGTCGACGACATGGAAAGTGCGACCGAGCGAGCGGTCGTCGGTCGCGATGTGGAGCCCGGCTCTCACGGCGTAGTCCACGGGGACGGCGCTGATCCGGACTCCGCCGCGACTGGGGGACGGGATTCGGAAGTCGTCCGGCGCGCTCAACAAGAAGCGGATCAGGAGATAGAGCCCGTTGAGGTCGTCGACCTCGCCAGTCACCGAGTCCCCCACCAGGAGGGCCGGCCGAATGATCACCACGGGGAGCTCTTCGGCAACTTCCCGGACCATCAACTCGACCTTGTGTAGCGACTCTTCAATCGGGTTTCGGAAACCCTCCTCGCTGAGCTCGTCTTCCATGACGAAGCCTTCCCGGTTGCCCGAAACGATCGCGCTCGACCAGCACACCAATCGTTTGAGTCGCGGCGAGCTTTCCGCGAGCTCTAGGATCTCGACGGTCGCTTTCACGTTGCCAGCGCCCTCTTCTTTGGTACCGGCGGGGTCGGTGATGCAGGCGCAGTGATAAATGACCTCAAGCTGTTTGATCAGTATCGTGAACTCCTCTCCGCTGAGCCCGAGGTCGAGCGACCGTGGATCGCCGAGCAGTAGTGACACGCGAGAATGCGCGGATGCCGGCAACTGAGCGATGAGCTCGAGCGCACGCTCTTGTTGGCTCTCCGTGACGAGACAGTGAATCAAAAGCCGTTTATCTCGGCAAAGCTCGCGCACCAGGTGCACCGCCAATTGCCGCCCTGGAAAGCCTGTCACCAACACGGTTCTCGCCGAAGACCCCGTCAAGTCGATCCCTCCTGTGCGAAGCGGGAGACTAGTTTCTCATGAACCGCCGCGACCTGCGAGCGCGTCGCTGCCAGATCTCGGTCGTTGACGACTACGTGGTCAGCCACCGAGGCTTTCTCGGTGAGCGGCAGCTGGGATGCGATACGGGTGTCCGCCTCTTCGTCCGTGAATCCATCACGCTCCACCAGCCGCGCTTTCTGCACTGCCCGGTCGGAGCTGACGACTACGAGCGCCGAAAAAGCCTTGTAGGAGCCCGTTTCTACGAGGAGCGCCGCCTCGTAAAGGATGTACGGAGCCGGGTGGCCTTGGAGGTTGGCGATGTGTTGGGCGCCGGCCGCCCCGATCAAAGGGTGGAGGATCTCATTGAGCTTCGCGCGCGCCTGCTCATCCTCGAACACGACGTCCGCGAGTCGTTTTCTGTCGAGGCGCCCCTCGGCGTCGAGCACGTCCTCGCCGAACTCCTCGATGAGGTGTGCCAAGCCCGGCGTCCCGGGTTCTACGACTTCACGCGATAGATCGTCGGCGTCGATCACGGGAATGCCAAGGTCGCCGAACATCTTCGCCACGGTGGTCTTGCCGCATGCGATCCCGCCCGTGAGCCCAACAACCGGTTTCATTGCCAGGAGTATTGGGCATCGCTCCGATCGGGCAAGACGATTCACACTGTGCTACGCAATCCGCATGCGCGCGGTAGTGCAACGAGTCAACGAAACGAGTGTCACTGTCGAAGGTGCCGTCGTCGGCTCGATCGACCGAGGCCTGTTGGTCTATCTCGGTGCAGCGCACGGAGATGAGGCGAGTGACGTCCGTTACACCGTAGACAAGATCGCCGGGCTTCGTGTGTTCCCGAACGACGAAGGGCGAATGTCCCTATCGGTCATCGACGTGGGCGGGGCGATTCTGGTCGTTTCGCAGTTCACGCTCTTTGGCGATGTCCGCCGCGGGCGGCGTCCTTCGTTCGACGGTGCGGCCGACCCGGCGGATGCCGAGCGGCTCTACCTCGAAGTGGTCGAAGGGCTGCGCGGCAAGGGCTTGCCCGTCGAAACGGGGACCTTTCGTGCGATGATGCTCGTGCAATCCAGCGTCGATGGTCCCGTCACGATCCAAATCGACAGTCGAAAGCTTTACTAGGCTTCACTATATAGAAGCGGCATACTCTCCGGCGGATGCTGCGGTTCCTCAGCGATCGGCGCGCATGGGTGGTCGCGGTTGGCTTGACCTTGGTCCTCGTCATGGTCCTCCTCTTGGGAGCTTGGATCTGGGGCGCTCGCCAAGCGACGGCTCGGGCCTCGAAGCTGATCCACGATCGCTTCGGCCTCGACGCCGAGATCGCCGCGGCTGACTTGGGTCTGCGCGGGGTCGAGTTGAGGGGCGTCGAGCTTCGTGATCGGAGCGGAGGCCTTGTCGTACGCGTCAATCGCGTGAACGCGCGGGTGACTCCCATAGGAGCGCTGTTTTCAGGGACGCGCGCGGTGAGCGCCATATCTGCACACGGGATCGAGGTGTCGGTCGACCTCGGTCACCCCGGTATCAACGACTCGCTCGCGGAGCTCAAGAGCACGCTCGCACCTCGCCAACCCACGTCGAAGCCCGCGTCCTCGTCCGTCGGCAAGGGACGCACGTACGCGATAACCGATCTCACGGTGCGTGTTCGCGACGCCCAAGGTGCGCTCGTACAAATGAACGACGTCGACCTCAGCAAAGAGTCGGACGACATGCGTGGCTCCGTCGCGGAGATTCTGATCGGTGAAGCGACCCGCGACCATGCACGTATCGGTCCGACGACGGTCGCGCTGCATCGCGAAAACGGAACATGGGCGATGCGCGAGCTTTCGGTCGACGGCGGAAGCGTTCGGTGGCTAGGAGACCCCGCTGGCCAAAACGAGCCGTTGGCGCTCAGAATTCGCCAAGCTTTACGGGTCCTGGGGGCATGGGGACCGGCTTCGGAGCCCAACGACGCGGTGCCGCCGCCACCCGAAGTCGTACCCAGCGAGCAGCCGCGGTTGCTATCACGCCTGAGCACCGACGCGGAAATCCACCTCTCCGACCTGAAGATCGAAAGCCAAACGCCCGACGGACACTTCGAGCGCGTGCAGAACCTCCGGGTCGCGTTGACCGGCGGGGGCGACGGCTGGTTTCGACTCTTGGTGGGTGGACAGACGTCGAACGACGGTACCCTCAACGTCGATCTTCGCGTGCAACCGAGCGAAGCCCGGGCAGAAGGGAACGTGATCGTTCGAGGCATCTCACTTGCACTCGTCGCTCCGTTCGTTCCCGAGGTTCCCTTCTACAACGCGGAGGCGGGCACCGTGAGCGCCGAGCTCGATCTCGGCGCCGATTCGCCGGATCAGGTTCGCATCGAGGGCAAGGTGGTGCTCCGGGATGCAGCGTTATCCTCCGAGCGCATCGCGCCCGGGCCCATCGAAAAGATTGGTTTCGATGTCGGGGGCAAGGGCGTCTGGTTTCCAGCCCAGCGTCGACTCCTGATTGAACAGGGCCACTTTCGGCTCGGCCGCGCGCGCGCCTTCGTGAACGGGGAGCTCGAGCGGACCCCCGAGCACTATCGTGTCGACCTGACCGCGAAGCTGCCGCCGACCCTGTGCAATGATGTCGTCGGCGCGATTCCCCAGGATCTGCTCGGCTCGCTCGAGGGCTTTGCTTGGTCGGGGAGCTGGAGCGCGATCGCTCGCATTGTCCTCGATTCGCGCGATTTGGAAGCCACGGAGCTTTCGATTCGTGTTCGCAACCTCTGTCAGTTCGAGCGAATACCGAGGTGGGTCCGTGTCGAACGCTTTCAGCAGCCGTTCCGGCACAAGGTCGTCGAGCCGGACGATACCACCTTCGAAATGGTGACAGGCCCCGAGACCCACAACTGGGTCCCGCTCGCTGAGGTTAGCCCGTTCCTGATTCAGGCCGTCATCAGTCACGAGGACGCGCGCTTCTACGATCACGGCGGCTTCGCTCCGTGGGCCATCCGTGATGCGCTGGTCCGCAACCTCCGAGAGGGCCGTTACGTAGTGGGAGGCAGCACGATTTCGATGCAGCTTGCGAAGAACCTGTACTTGCAGCGTGAGAAGACCATCGCACGCAAGGTCCAGGAAGTGATTCTGACGTGGTGGCTCGAGAACGCCCTCAACAAGGACGAGATCCTCGAGCTCTATCTCAACGTCATCGAATACGGGCCGAGCATCTACGGGTTGAAGAACGCGGCGATGCACTACTTCGGACGTATGCCGGGCGAGCTGAGTCCCGCGGAGTCAGCCTTCCTTGCGTCCATCCTGCCGTCCCCGAAGCGTTATCACGTGTACTACGAGCGTGATGCGCTCACGAAGAGCATGCGGAGCAAGATGGGACGGTTGCTCGAGCACATGGCGAAGCGGGAACGCATCGGCCCTGAAGCGCTCGCCCACGGGCTCACCGAGCTCGAACAGTTCGATTTTCAGCAGGAGGGCGATCCACCGCCTCTCCCGCGCACACTGCCGCCCCTCGGCGTGACGACGGACGAGGTCGATGAGCCGGATCCATTCGGAGCCTTGTTCGTGTCGCCCTGATCCTTGGCGCTCGAAAATTCTTGCCTCACGGAAGGCGGCACGACGATGGGTTCGGTCACTTTTTTACGTCGTGCACAGCGGTGGAGGTAAACACGAGCGTAGTGCCTGGGTTGGGAGTGAATCGGTCCAACCAACGTGCGTCCGAGGAATTATGCAAGGGTTGCCCAGCGTGGACGGTTTGGTGCGGATTGTGCTCGTGATCGGTCTGCTCGCCGCCTCCGCCGAGTCCGCCGCGCAAGAACCAGCTCCGGGTGTCGTCGTGATCACCGCGGGCGACGAGGCCACTTCGGGTGCCGCGATCCGGCTCGACGGAAAGTCTGTCGGGAACGTTCCGCTCCGAGAAACACTCGCTCCCGGACGGCACTTGGTTCAAGTGGGCAAGCGCGGCTTCGTCACCTTCTCGAAGTGGGTCGACCTCGAGAGCGGCCAAGTTCTGACGATCCCCGTCACATTGCAGCCAAGGGAAGCGAAGACCGGATCACTCCTAGTGACCGCCGACGTCACGGGGATGCCGGTCTTCATCGACGGACAACGGCGGGGGGCCACGCCGCTCGTGGTCGACGGACTCACGGCCGGGGAGCACCTGGTCGAGATCAGGAGCCCCGGCGACGGATACAAGCCCTTCACCAAAGTGGTTACGATCGCGGCGGATAAGCGGGTCACGTTGGATGCCTCGATCCGGATCGCGCCCGATCTCGGAAGCCTTCGCGTCATCACGAACGTGCCAGGCGCGATCATCAGCCTGGACGGGACGGACATCGGCATCTCCCCTGCTGCAAAAGGGGGGCTGAGCCCTGGCGAGCACGTCGTCATGGCGAGCGCCACCGGCTACGAACCCGTGGAGCAGACGGTCACGGTGGTGGCAGGTCGGGAGCGAGTGGTGTCCGTTCGTTTCACGACGGCAAGCACGGACGTGGCACGCATTCTCATACGCGCGAACATCCCCGACGCATCGATCAGCATCGACGGGGAAGACTACGGAGCTCCGCCGGTGACCATCGAG
Source organism: Deltaproteobacteria bacterium (assembly GCA_027295555.1). GTDB lineage: Bacteria > Myxococcota_A > Polyangia > Polyangiales > Houyiibacteriaceae > SG8-38. Next base: position 2,316 of record JAPUKT010000421.1, on the reverse strand, counting down.
CCCGCCGAGCTTGGCACGCACAGCGTCGTCGTGCGTGCCCCGGGCTATCGCGAAGTTCGCCGGACGTGTTCGGTAAGCCCGACCCGGAACTGCGAGATCTACGCCGAGCTCTTCCCGTTGGGAGTGCCTGTCAGGGTCGAGGCCAATGTGCCGGATGCCCAACTCTTCGTCGACGGGGAGCTCCGGGGACCGATGCCTTGGGAAGGCGATCTCGCGGCGGGCAGCCACCGCATCGAGGTCCGGGCCGAGGGCTATCACCCCCACACCGAGCAGGTTCGGCTCGAAAAGTCCGCGCGCGTGCGCCTGATCCAAGTCATTTTGGCGGTCGCAAGCGTGCCCGTGAACGAGGAAGCCCGCGACAAAGAGGCCGAGCGCCGGGACGAGCTCCGCAACACCGTGACGCACGCGGGTGCGCCGGTTCCGGTCGGAGTGGCAGCCCTCGATTTCTCTGCCGGTTGGCCGTGGCTGGCTTCGCTCGGCCTTCGTACGGGGCTCACCAGGTTTCTCGACGTCGGCATCTGGCTCGGCACGTTCGGCCGGTTGACGGACGTGGCGGTCAGTACGAAGGCCGGCTGGCGCGTCAGCGACAATTTCTCTTTGGGTGGCGATCTTCAGATTGGCGGCGGGGCAGGGCCCGCACAACGAGAACCCAACGGCAACAAGCATCCCACGAACAACTTCTTCATCAACCTCGATGCGATCTTCAGCCTGCACTTCCCTCCGAGAGGTGCGCTCTCGATTTGGATGGCGATGGACTTCAACAGCGACCGCTGGGATTTCGCCGATCGTAATAGCAATGAGTTCGTGACAAGCTCCCGGCAGAACATCGTTCGCGGGCGTCTCGGAGGGTCGCTCGAGATCGTCGTGACGCGAAAGTGGAACGTATGGATCGAGGTCGAGGGTATCGTGGCGGGGGACCGGCGACGCGTGTTGGGGGATGTTTTCGGCGGCGGACGGCCGGACTCGAAGATCTACGCGCGGGCCGGCGCGACGTTCAAGTTTGGCAGCGTCAAAGAGGATAGCCGATGATCGAAGGCCATTTCATCGTCATGGAAGGAATCGACGGCTCCGGCACCACGACTCATTGCGCGCTGCTCGGTGACCGGCTCACAGCCAAGGGCTTGCCGGTCCACACCACGCGTGAGCCGAGCGATGGACCCGTCGGCGTCTTGATTCGACAGATCCTCACCGGCCGCGTCGTCGTACCCGGCCACCGCGGAACTCACGCCCCGAGCTGGGCCATGATGGCGACCCTGTTTGCCGCCGATCGCCTCGACCACCTCGAGGCGGAGATCGTCCCAAACCTCACCGATGGCGTATCGATCCTCTGCGATCGGTACGACTATTCCTCGGTAGCGTACCAGACGGTGAGCAGCGGGGGCGGTGCCGAGGCCGCACGGTGGGTGCGCGAGCTCAATCGGCGCGCACGCCGGCCCGATCTCACCCTCGTTCTCGACGTCGACCCGGAAGTCGCTGCTGGTCGGCGCGGCTCCCGCTCTGGAAGCCCCGAGATCTACGAGACCGACGTCATGCAGGTCGAGCTGGCTGCGTTTTATTCGACCATCGACGAGCTTTTCCCCGATGATAGAATTCGTCATATCGACGCTAACCGCGACATCGAGGGCGTGGCCGAAGCGATCTGGACCGAGGTCGCAGCCCTCCGAGGAGAGTCTCCATGATCCGCTTTGTAGTTCCTGTGTTCCTGATGCTGCTCTTTGTATCTTTGGCGGCCTGTCAAAACAGCAAGCTTCAAAGAGACATGATGGGCGATTCGACCTGGGAGACTTCCGGCGACGAGGAACCCCCATGGGTGGCACCGGCGGAGGGAAAGCCCAAGTACGACGAAGAGTGGGAAAAGGAGAACGCTCCACAGCCGGGCGAAGAGCCGGCGCCGAAGAGCGAGATGATGCAGGAGTTCCCGCGGGTGACGTCTGGAGTCATCCAGCGACACGAGCTCATCCGCGTGCTCGACGACGGGCTTGGACGATATCTCCGGAACGTGGAGATGGAGCCCGAATTTCAAAAGGGCAGCTTCATCGGGTTCCGGATTGTGACCCTCTTCCCTGGAAACTTGACCTATGCGTCGCTCGACCTACGCCCCGGCGACATCGTGACACGCATCAATGGCAAGCCCATCTCGCGTCCGGAACAGGCGTCGGCCGTCTGGGAAGAGCTTCGGACCGCCTCCGATCTCGTCGTCGACTATCGCCGCGGAAACACCGATCATACGATGCGATTCGTGATCGTTGACGCCGGTTGAGTTCGACTCCATCGTACCGCGGTGCGGTCCCTGGAGCGCTTTGCCGTCGCTGCAAC
>JAPUKT010000420.1 GCA_027295555.1 Deltaproteobacteria bacterium | reverse complement strand
GTGAGCCCAGGCCATCATCACGCCGTTCATCAGGTCGGCCGCGGAGAACGCATCGCCCAGAAGGAATAGCCGGTTCTTGAGAGTATCCTCCAAGGCCGCCTGGATAGCAGCGAAGTCTTTCTCGGCCTTCTTGAGCTTTTTCGGATCTTCACCCTTGTCGAGCAAGAGCGCGAACAGCACGGGCTCGAGGGTCGCCATCGAGAAGGCCATCCACTGGCAATACTCCGCCCGAAGTGGATCGGTCACCGCCGGCGCCAGCCCCGCTTCAGGAAAGCGGTCCGCGAGATACAGGCAGATTCCAAGCGACTCGAACATCACGCGATCGCCATGCCTGAGCGCGGGCACTTTTCCGAGTGGATGGACGGCCAAGTAGTCCGGCTTCTTGTGCTCACCTTCAAACAGCTTGACGAGCCGCAACTCGTAGTCGACTCCGAGCTCCTCGAGCATCCACCGCGGTCGCGTCGATCGCGTCTTTGGGTGGTAGTACAGCGTCAGCGTTTCGATGGTCACGGTCCTCCTCGCCTAGTCGGAGGTCATGATGAACAGTGGCAGATTAGAGAAGCTTTTGTACTTGGGGCGCAGCCGCTCGGTGTTGTAGTACTTTTCGACGTCGACGACCTTCTTCGTGCCCGTCACGATCTCGATCGGTACGCTGTCGTAGCGTCCGTTGTGCACGGCGACGAGACGGCCGGAGCTCCCTTGGCCGATGAGGTCGAGGGCCAAGTTGCCGAACGCCATCGGTACGATAGAGTCGAGCGCGTCGGGCGCTCCGCAACGGACGAGATAGCCGAGTTGCTGGTTGATGACATTCACCCGGCGACCATGACCAACCTTGGCCGACAACCGTTTGAGTGCGTTGGCCACGCGATCTCCGACGCCGCCCAGCTTGCGATGACCGAATTGGTCCGTTTCCTGTGACTCAAACGACATCGCTTCGTCGCCAGTCATCTGTGCGCCCTCAGAGACTAGGACTACTGAGTAGTTGCTGGGGTTGCGGTTGCGGTCGTAGATGAGGAGCTCGGTGAGCCGTTCGATGTCGAATTTGTGCTCGGGGATCGCGCACCGATCGGCGGCCCCGGCCATGGAAGGCAGCAGGGCGGTGTATCCGGCGTGGCGACCAAAGACCTCGATCACCAGGAACCGCTCGTGCGAGCCGGAAGTCGTGCGCAGCTGGTGAGTGAGCTCGATCGTCCTGGTCACGCAGGTGCTGAAGCCAATGCAGTAGTCGGTGCCGGGGACGTCGTTGTCCATGGTTTTGGGGATCGCAACGACGCGAACGCCCTTGTCGTGGAGATGGACACCATAGCTCAGCGTGTCGTCGCCACCGATTGGGATCAGGAAATCGATGCCGAGAAAATCGAGGTTCGCCAGCACGTCTTCGGTGACGTCATTGATCTCGTCCTGGTACTTGTCCTGAAGATGGGGCGGCACGACCGCCTTCGGCAGATGACTGGGCCGCGTTCTCGACGTGTGCAGAAACGTGCCGCCGGTGCGTCCAGCTTTGTTGACGCCCTCTTCGGTCAGCACCTGGAGGTTGTCGCTGTTGTCTGCGTCTTTGTCCCGAACGAGGTCGACCAGACCGCCCCAGCCACGGCGAATACCAACGACCCGATGCCCCTCACGCAAGGCGCGTATCGTCACGGCGCGAATCGCCGGGTTGAGACCCGGGACATCGCCGCCGCCCGTGAGGATGCCAATCGTACTCTTCATGAGGCGGTCTGTCCCTCCTTGCGCTTCTTGATATCGAGCGCGGCGCGCAAACTCCGTCCTTCACCCGCTGAATAACCCTCGATGCCTTCGTCGGTGACGAGCTTGGCGAGGGTGAAGCGGTTGTGTGTCCGAGGATAACCGGGTCTCATCGCATCACCCATCCCTTTCGTCCGAGCAGCGTAGCCAAGACCGGATGGCCGCGGAAGGGGGATTAATCCCCGATTTCCAAAGACGGTCCCTCCGCAGGTCGTCAGTGCCGGACGATTGCGTGACATTCCCACTTTCTGGTCAACCGCGGTCGGGTCGCCGGTCGCCGTAGACGCGGAGGCCGGGCTGCGTTTCGACCAGACCGGAGACATCGACCGGCCATGATTCGTGCTTGCCCAACGCCACGAAACCGTTCCGGACGGTGCGACTGAGCAAGCCCTCCGCAACCTTGCGCTGTAGGGGCCCATCGAAGTACGTGAACGCCAGATACCGACACAGGATGAGATGGAAAGGCCCAGCAGGCATGTTTCGTCGGATGTCCTGCCTAAGAAGCTCGACATTCGCACGAAGCTCGCGCAGCAGCAGAAGCTCCTCTCCCTGCTGCTCAAAGGCTGACGCGCGCCATTGCGCCGGAAGCTCCTTCAGGCTGCCGGTCGAATAACGCGCTTCGTGCGCTCTCACGAGCTGGCGCTCATCCCAATCCGTACCCAAGATCCGAACGGGAATCCGCTGTTGGTGAGCGGCAATCGCCAACGTGTACGCTTCTTCGCCTCCGCCACAACCCGCGCTCCAGACGCGGATCGGCTGCGGGGCAGCGAGCGCATGGAGCTCGGGCAGCACCGTCTCGCATAGATACGTGAAGACGTCGCGCTCACGAAAAAAACGCGAAACCGTGATGCGCGTCAGGTCATCTAGGACCGCCCACTCCTCCGGGTTGGCATCCAAACGGGCGCGGTAGGCCTCCACGCTGCCCAAGCCGAGGGCCCGCATACGACGGTCCACCCTCTTGCAGACCTGACGCCGGACTTTTCGATAGCCAGGCCAGCGGAGCTGAAGACGCGGCAATGCCCATTGGAGAAACGCGATGCACTCAGGGTCCTTCATCCGCCGGTTAGGCGCATCAGCGCTGACCTCCTGCATGGGGCTACTCTAACACGCGGGAGCTCGTTCGGTCTTGCAAACCCATGCGCGGAGACCGACACTCCCGGGATCTCGACTTTCAGTCGCACCACGCTGGAAGTCGACAAATCGGCGCACGCCAAAGAAGGCCACGAAGGAATCAACCATGGAAAACACAAACTCATATGAGCACATCGAGTACGCCGAGAATGATGCCGTCGCGCGAATCTTTCTCAATCGACCGGAAAAACGCAACGCGCTCTCGATGAAGATGTCAGACGAGCTGATCTCGGCCTTCGAGCATGTGCAGGGGTCCGAGTCGATCAAGTTGCTCGTGATCCGAGGCGCGGGCGGCCATTTCTGCGCGGGCGATGACATCAGCGAGATGCCACTCTGGGGAGATGCCAACAGCGTGATGCGGCGTGTTCGCCGTTACCAGGCCATGGCGAACCTCCTCGAAGAGCTCGACAAGATCACGATCGCTGCGGTGGACGGATATGCCGTCGGAGGCGGCCTCGAGATCACGATGGCCTGCGACTTCGTGGTCGCGACGGAGCGCGCAAAATGGGGCATGCCGGAAGTCGATGTCGGGATCACGCCCGGCTGGGGCGGAACGACGCGCATGGCGCGCCTCATCGGGCGCAGGATGACGAAAGAGATCAATCTGCTCGGCGCGCTCCATCCGGCGCAACGCGCGCGCGAGCTCATGCTTTGGAACCGTGTCGTGCCAAACGATGCGCTCGACGCTGCGGTCGACCAGCTGATCGATGTGCTCCTGACCAAGAACCACCAAGCGATGCGTCAGCTCAAGTACATCATCAATCGGGGCGTGGAGTGCGACCTCTACACCGCGCAGGGCTTCGAGGCGCTTTCGGGAGCCCTTAGCGCTTCCGTCAATGGCGCCTGGGAGGTCTCCGATGCTGACAAAGGGCTTGGCGTTGCCGGATTCGCCGAAAAGTCGGAGCTCTGGAAGACTCGGCGCAAGGCCGCGAAGAACTTCTGGACCGGTTAGGGAGCGTTTGGATCCAGTTGGGACTAGGCTCGCGCCATGGCGAAGCTACTGGTGACTGGGGCGAACGGCCATGTGGGGAGCAACCTCTGCCGGTTGCTCGTCGATGAAGGGCACGACGTCGTTGCTCTCGTACGCAAGAGCTCCGACTTGCGAGGGCTGGAGGGCATCGACGTGGACTACAAACACGGCGACGTTCTTGATTCGGAGTCGGTCCGTGCAGCCGCACGCGGCGTGCAGAGCGTGTTCAACGTCGCAGCGGTCCACGCGACTTCCGGCCATAGCGTCGAAGAAATCATGCGTCCAGCGGTGGAAGGCGTGGAGAATGTGTTGAGGGCCGCGGCAGCTGAAGGAGTTCAGCGCGTCGTCCACACGAGCACGACCGGGGCGATCGGCCTCTCCCACTCGTCCGGACCCTTGCTCGACGAAACGCACTGGCACGACGATCCACAAACGACTTATTTTCAAGCGAAGACCAAGAGCGAACGGATCGCCTGGCAGGTCGCCGACGAGCTGGGCATCGACATGGTCACGGTGAACCCCACGGGCATTTTGGGGCAGTATGACCATCGCATTACGCCCACCACCAAGCTGGTCCGAGGCTTTCTCGAAGGCAGTGGGATGACCGCACAAGGGGGCGTGAATTTCGTCGACGTGCGCGACGTTGCCCGCGGGCACCTGCTAGCGCTTCAAAAAGGCCGCCGAGGCGAGCGCTACATGCTCGTCGCTGAAAACCACGAGCTTCGGGACTTTGCGTCGATGGTGACTGAGCTCACTGGCATCAAAGTGTCCCATGCGCCGCTCCCTCGATGGATGATTCCGGTTGCGATTCCGAGCACCGGGCTGCTCATGCGAGCGCTCGGCAAGAAAGACATCCTGACGTTGCAGGAGGCGCGCGAGTTCATTGGGCGCTGGGGCTGGTTCGACCCCTCCAAGTCCAAAGACGAGCTCGGCTTCGAGGCCAGGCCAACGCGGGAGACCCTCGACCACACGATTCGCTGGCTCGTGCACTCAGGCGCCCTTTCGCCGAAAGACGAAAAGCGATTGCGAGAGAAGTGCCCACCTGACCCGGCCTGGAACTAAACGCAACGTGCCGTAACGCCGCGCATCGTGCTCGCGTACGAACTGGGTGAAATACCTATTTGCATTTGCCTGCGCGATGATCAGCTGCGCCGCCGCGGTCGTTCACGCGCAAACCGACGAACCTGAAGAGACGCTCGCACCACAGTCACAGTGGCTGTCGGCGAGCCCGGATGCCCCGCAGATCGCGTTCTTCTGGAGCGGACATCTGCGCGCCAGACTGAGTGCGCGGATCCCGTTCATCGGCGGTCTGCAAGAGTCTGGGTTTTCGATGGCCTTGCTGCCACTCATCGAGCTTCAGAATCAAGACGGTTCGGATCAAGCGCTACCGAACGAAAACTGGCGCGGACGACTGAGCCTTCAAGGTGCGTGGACTTGGGGCGATGACCCCGCGGCGCCGCGGTTCTCACTGGGGGGCGCGATCGAGCACGAGAGTGACCATGCCACGGCGCGCAGTGACGCGCCGGACGTGTCTCTCCAGCTCAATGATGTCGCGCTGCTCGGCGCCGTACAGATCCCGAAGCCGCGCCTGATGACTCGACTCGATATGCAAGGGGTCACCTACGTGATTTCGTGTACGGACATCCAAACAGCGTGTCGCGACTTCGCAGGATCGACGAGTTTTGGAGGCATCGTCGATCTGATGCTCGACGCCGGCGGCGCGGCACCCGTGAAGGGCAAATGGTACTTGTTCGGCTCAGTGCACGGAGCGGGGATCGTGCCCAACGGCGATATGATCCGCGAGCTGCGCACCTCCTTGAACTTCGGCGTCTGGAGCCGCTCGCGCCTTGGGATGTGGCAGTTCTACGCGCTCGGCTTCTTCGGAAACGAAGTGGGAATCGATCGGGGCAACACCGTCACGCAGGGCGGCGTCGGCGTTCGGTGGGTGCCTTAACAATAACCCGAGCCTAGTCGCAGTCCCCCTCATGCTTGCGCAACCAATCGTGCTCGTCGTCGTCATCGTCGCAGTCGTCGTCATCGTCGTCGTCGTGACCCTCGCACTTGTCGATGCAGTGCTCGAAGAACAAGTGAGCGATGATCCCGCATAGCTCTTCGGCGTGGATTTCGTGCGTGCAGGCTTCGAACACGTGCCTCGCCAGGGCCCCACATTGGTCTTCACACGGCGGTGGCATCGGATCTTTGCAGTTTTCCTCGACGCAGCGTCTCAGTGCTTCCTCAGCCGCCTCGGCGCACTGCGTCTCGTCGCCTCCGTGGTCGATGCATTCCATGAACCCTTGGCCGGCATGTGCCTCACATCGGCCTTCGCACGTGGGTGGTTTCGGGTCCATGCAGTTCTCATGCACACAAAGCCGGAAGGCCTCATGGGCTTCAGCGGCGCAGGCGTCCTCGTCACCTATCTCGTCGATGCAGCGCATGAATTGCTGTCTGGCATGCGCCTCGCAGCGCTCCTCACACGTGGGCGGCGGGCACTCGCGGGCGCACTCGAAGAAACTCTGGATCGCTAGACCAAAGCACGCCCCGCGATCGTCGCTTTGGGTCAGGCACTCATCGAACACGGCGAGCGCCCCCGCAAGGCATTCGTCACGACACGTACCGGCTGGCACGCCCGCTCGATCGGCAGCGGAGTCGAGAACGGACTCGAGCTCCGTGTCGTCACCAGTGGTGCTGCCGCAACCTTGCAGGAGTAGCACGGCAGCTGCGAGAATCTTCAGCGTGGATGCTTTGGCTTTCATGGGGCACCTTCCTGTCCCCCCAACCGGTCATCCCCGACCGTTCGGCGAGTATATACATGGGGCGCTCCGATGTCTCGATCGAAATATCAGACCCGCTATATCGCACCGGTCATGCGGATCGCGTGCCTGCTCTTTGTGTTGCTTGCCATCTTAGCTGTCGGGCCGTCCGCTTCTAAGGCCAACATCCCGAAGACTCCGGCCAAGTCTCCGTACGTTGCATCCGAAGGCGAAGCGCTTTTGGTGTTCGTGCGGGAGCGGAAGCGGTTGGCGAGTGAGGTGATCTACTCGATCGTGGACGAACGGGGGCGGTGCATCGCCTCGGTGGCGAACGATTGGAAGGTCGTGGCGGCCGTGAAACCCGGCACTCAAATGCTGATGGTGGTTACGGGTGTGACTCAGCCGCAGGTGCAGTTGCTGAAAGTGAAAGCTGCGGCAGGGAAGACGTACGTCGTGAAGATGCGGCCGCGCGTGAACACGAAGAGCCCGGTAGAGCTCACCATCTTGCGACGAAGCACGGAGCCGCTCGAGATGTTCCCCGCGTCGATCCACGAGACCGGCCCGTTCAAGCCGAACCTCGAAGAGTGCACGGCGTGGGTAGCCAAACGGCAGGCCAAGCTGGCCACCAAGGCCGCGCAGGCCAAGGAAGCGTGGAAAGCAGGAGACAACGAGCTCCGGGCTAGTCAGACGATACGCACCGCTGATGGTTGGACCGGCGACGAAGTGGCCGGTCTGTAGTCGCCTGTCGAAGCCTAGTTCGCACTTCGGGCGAGGCGAATCTGTCCGTAGCCCGACCGCGGATCCTCCCAAACGACCCACACGTCGCTCCCACGAACCCCGATCTGCGGCGCGTACACGTGGGCGCCTTCGGCTGCGTCGTCGACGACGACGCTTTCATCCACGTCGAGGTCGGGACCAAGCGCCCCGGCAAGACGCAGTTGATTGGTGCCACTGCGGAGGTCTTGCCAGACGGTCAGGATCTCGGCTGATGGGGCCACCGCGAGCGCGGGGCGCCACGCATCGATCCCCGCGGGGGCGTCATCGATACGACTGGTGACGTTAGCACGCCAAAGCCGGACACGACTCTCGTAGCGGCGGTCTTGCCGTTCGGTCCACGCAACCGTCGGGTTTCCGGTGAGGTCGATCGCGAGCGCAACGTCGCCATGGATGCGCTCGGATTCGACAGGGTCAGCGCTACCTACCAGTGTGACGCTTTGCGCGATGGGGTTGATCCGAGTCGCCGGGGCAAACGTCACGCCGCCATCCTCGCTCGCGCTCAAGTAGACATCCCAACTGAACTCTCGAAAATCGGAGAATGCGACGAACACAGCCCCATCGCGCGCCTTCACCCTCACGAAAGCCGCATCGCCGCGTGGGTTGTCGTCGATTGCGTTTTCGGGGTCGACCTGGGTGAACTGCCAGACCTGACCGTCGTCGCTTCGAGCGATCCGAGGCTTGGCGCGACCGCCGACCCGCAGATCGAGCCAACTCACCAGGAACTGGCCCGTCACGAGATCGATGGCGACATCCGGAGCCCACGCGGACCCAATCTTCGGATCGGTGATGTCAACGATCCTCCAAGTTTCATTGACGCGGGTGGCCACAACGATGCGCGCGCTTCCATCGCTCGATTCTTCTTCCCACACCACCGCAGCTCGCCCAGCACCGACGGCAACGTGGGGAAGCCGCTGCACGACGTTCACGTCCGTGCGAAGGGTGACTTCTGCGAAGGAATCGTCCGCTTCGACGAATGCTCGGACGCTCTCGTCACCCGGTGGGCCCTCCATCCATGCGACGATGGCAAAGTTGTCGTCAACCGCCAGAGCCGGAAAGCGCTGGTGGCTCTGCGGCAAGCGGGGCTCGGCGACCACCGTGCTCGGGCCAAGCGCACCCGGAGGACCGTCGCCCGACTCGGGGAAGCGGCCATCGCTCCAAAGCTCCAGGTCGGCGGCGATCACCTCCGCGTGGTACGCATCTTCGAGCGGGTCACCACTCCCGGGCAGCATCCGCTCTCCGCGGTCGCGCAAGACGGCGCGGCGCTCCTCGAGCGACGAGGGCGGCCCTGGATCCTCGATCACCCATGGCTCGACGATGGAAAGCCCGAGATACGGATCGTGTCCAGTGAAAGCGCCTGGCACGTCGTCGAGCGTGCTTACGTTCGTCACGTGCGATTGGCAGTCGAACACCAGCTCGAGCAGGTTCCCTTTGATGCACGGCGTGATGTTGTGGCGAAAGCCCGCGTGCCGCTGCGTGTGAGCCCACCCCGATTGCCGCACGATGTCGGGAAGCCAATCGCCCTCGTATTCCTCGACCGCCCAACCCGAAAAAGCCTCGGGCTGCAGCATGACGTTGGCGCCAAGCGCATCGAGGCGTTCCAAGAGCCCTGGCATCCAGGCGTCTTTCGAGATGACCATACCGGTTCGCGCAAACGGAAGCGCGACGGGCCTCGCTTGCTCGAGGGAGCCGTGGGTCAGATCCAACAGGCCTTCTTCGGCGGGGACGAGATAGCTTTTGGCCACGCGGCCGATCTCCTCACCGTCAGGCCCAAAATACAAACCCCAGTTGTACGCGGCGCCCTCGGTCGCGACATAGACGCTCTGTACGTCTGCGAGATCGGGATCGGCCAGCGTGGCGATATCGTCGGGATTTTCACTGAGCTCGGCCGGAGCAAAATCCGAGGAGACCGCGACATACACCCCGTATTGCCTCGCCATCTCGGGAAAGGTTTGAAACGCACGGTGGAGGGTGTCCGACAGGGAGATCACGAGCCGCGCGTTCAGCGAGGTATCGGGATATCGCGCGCCATAGTACGAGAACGGATCGGCGTAGGTTCGAAACAGCGACAGGAACGCCAGAAGGGTTTCGGTTTCGGCGCGACCCGTGGCGCCCCGTGAACCGATGAATGCCGCGGCGAGAGTTGCGTTCTCGGGAAACACCAAGAGGTTGGGTTTGTCGCTGGCGAGGCAGGGCAACACCTCGGTTCGCACGAAATCGTCCCACGCGTTGCAACAGCTCGCGTAGTCTTCCATCTCGGAATATCGAATCACCGCACCGACGGCGAAGACCCGAACCGTGCCG
>JAPUKT010000042.1 GCA_027295555.1 Deltaproteobacteria bacterium | reverse complement strand
CCCCGATGCCGAACCCGCCTCCGACCTCACTGAGCTCTTAACCCCTCCGTAAAGGGGACAGTCCCCTGTTTTGGGGAGCTGGTCGTTTTAGCGGTGTGCTTGTCGGCGATGCGGCTCATCGCGCGCTCGGCGAGGGCCGTGATCGTGAGCGAGGGGTTGACGCCCGGGTTTGCGGAGATGGCTGACCCGTCGATGACGTACATGCCGGGATAGTTGAAGGCTTCGTGGTTGCGGTCGATGACGCCCGCCTCCGCCGATTCGCCCATGCAGGCACCCCCCAAAATGTGGGCCGTCGATGGGACACCGAGGAGCGTCTCGGTCACGACCGTGCTGGTAACGCCGTCGACTTTGTCAGCGAAAGACTCGGCAAGATCCGTCGCTTCGGGGATGAAGGCCGACGGGGCTTGGCTCGGGTCGTCGATCTCCGTCACCAAGCCGCGTCGGAAGCCAGTGAGCAGGCTGCGTCCGAGCCTCATGCGAAGCGTCCCTTCGAGCGTTCGCATGTAGAGCAGAATCTGCGTGTGCTTCGACGAATCATACACGAAAAACGCTTTCAACCAGCGAAGTGGCTGGCGCGCAAACGCCACGAGCGTGCCCCAAATACGGGCGAGCGCGTTCGGCCCAGGCGCGTGAGGCGCCATGAGGGTTCGGAAAAAGCCCGAGCCCGGGCCGTAACGTACCGGCTCGATGTGACTGTGGTCGTCCGTATGCAGGATCGAAGTGATCGCCACACCCTTGGTGAAGTCCACGCCCTTGCCGGGCGCGATGACGCCAAACAACGCTTCGCTGTTGGAGCGGACGAAGTCGCCTAGGCGGTCCGAGAGCTTAGGAAGCCCATCGGGGCGCTCCTTCATCTGCAGGAGAAGAGGGATCGTGCCCATCACGCCGCCCGAAAAGATCACTCGGTCGGCAGTGAACTCCTGCTTGTAAGGCTTGCCAAAGGAAGCCTTCGTCTCGACGCGATAACCGCCTGCATCGCGCGGAGCCACATGGGTGACCTCCGTTTCGGGTAGTACTTCGGCGCCATGCTTCTCCGCGAGGTAGAGATAGTTCATATCGAGCGTATTCTTGGCGCCAACGCGACATCCAGTCATGCACGCGCCGCAGAAGATGCACCCCACACGATCGGGGCCTTCACCATCGAAGTAGGGGTCCGAGACCTTCTTGCCCGGCTCCCCGAAGAACACCGCGACCTCGGTGGGGTGAAAGTGATCTTCCCTCCCCATCTCTTGGGCGATCTCTTGGATGACCTGGTCGCCCCGGGTCATGACGGGGTTGGTCGCTGCGCCGAGCATCCGTTTGGCGGTTTCGTAGTGGGGCGCCAGCTCACTCTGCCAGTTCGCGAGGTGCCCCCACGACTTGGCCTCGAAGAATTCTTTCGTCGGTGTCGGCAGAGTGTTCGCGAAGACCAGTGATCCGCCACCGACGCCGACACCGTGATAGACCGTCATGTGTTTCAAGAACGACATCTGGAAGATGCCTTTGAAGCCGAGGGACGGCTTCCACATCCAGTTTTTCAAGTTCCAGTTGGTCTTGGGGAAGTCGCCCGGTTTGAACCGCCGCCCCTTCTCGAGCACTAGGACCTTGTACCCTTTTTGTGTCAGCCGGTGAGCCGAAACGCTTCCCCCGAACCCAGACCCGATGATGACCCAGTCGTAGTGCCGCTCCGTCATGGACGTACTCTACGTCCGGACGTCCGGGAGATCGAGCAGATCAACCGCCGGCGCCGCCGATCGACCGAGGCATGCCGATCAGTGTGAGAAGCTCCATTCTGGCGGCCTCGTCCTCGAGGAAGACGCCGAGGAGTCGGCTGGTCGTCGTCCACGACCCCGACTTGCGCACCCCGCGGTAGCACATGCAAAAATGCTGACACTGCAAGATCACCCCAACGCCTTGTGGCGTCAGCGTTTCGTTCATCGTGTTCGCAATTTGAGCGGTGAGTTTCTCTTGGACCTGAAGCCGCTTCGCGAACGTGTCCACGACGCGCGCGATCTTCGATAGGCCCACCACTTTCCCGTTGGGAATGTAGGCCACGTGGGCTTTGCCGACGAACGGGACCATGTGGTGTTCGCAGTGGCTATAAATCTCGAGATCGCTGACCAGGACGAGCTCGTCATACCCTTCCACCTCAGTGAAGGTTTGTGAGAGGTGCGCTCCGGCGTCTTCCTCGTATCCACGAAAGTGCTCTTTCATCGCGCCGAGGACTCGCCGCGGCGTGTCTTTCAGGCCCTCGCGTCCGGGATCTTCGCCCATGTAGGCCAAGAGTTTGCGGATGCACTCTCTCGCTTCGTCTTCGTTTGGTCTGTTGCTCATTGCAGGAAGCCTCCCTTGAGGCCACGCGCACCCATCGTCAAGTCATGCGTCGGGCACGTCGCCTCGCACCCTACGGTTTGGCCTCGACTGGGGAGCTGGCTACCGGGGTCGGGGCATCTTTGGAGGTGTAGACCTCGCCTCGTGCAGCTGCGCGCCCGGCCCGGCGTCCGGAGTACACGCAGTCGGCGATCGACAAGCCACTGACGTACTGCCTGGAGCACACACCGACTGCGGTGCGACCTGCGGCGTAGAGCCCCGGAATCACGCCGCCGCTTTCGCTCTTCACCTGTCCGGTTGGCTCGTCGACGACGAGACCGCCGAGCGTCAGTGTGGGGCAAGGGAATCGCTTGCTGTCGATCGAGCAGTTGATCGCGTAGTAGGGTCCTTCGGTCATGGCATGCATCTTCTCGGGATCCTTGTTGAACCGATCCGGCTGCTTACCTTCGGCCGCGGCGTTGTAGTCCTCGAGCGTTTGCTTGAGGGTTTCCGCGGGGACCTCGATGACCTTGGCGAGCTCCTCGATCGACTTCGCCTCTTTGCTGTTGAACCAGAGGTTGAGCAGTGCAGGCGCGCGCTGGAACCATTGCGCTTTACCGGGCTTGCTCTGCTCTCGAGCGAGCTTGCGGAGCTCCCGGTCGAGGATCAGGATCGCGACGCCGTCCTGCTCTTCGACCATCGCCTCGCCGACGGCTGCCCCGTACATGAACTCGTTGATGTAACGCTCGCCGTTCTTGTTGACGATCATGCCCTTCGCGAAGCCCTCTGGCGGATTGATGAAACGCCACGCTGAAATGCGCGTCATGAGGTCGGTCTTGCCGCCCACGCTCTGACCGAGGAGGATGCCGCTCCCGTTGTCGGATGCCGTCCCGAGGGGCATTGCCTTGCCGTAACCGGGCGCGATTTTCCTGACCATCTGTCGGTTGTAGATGAAGCCACCAGCGGCGAGCACGACGCCGTTGACGGCCCGCACCCGCTTCACCACCGAGTGGTTGGCTTCGATCTGGAAGCAACGCTTTCGGAGCTTCGTCGCGAGCTTGGGATTGTATTTCACGATCGTAAGGCCGGCCTGGTGAAGCCAACGGTGAAGCTTGCTCCAGAGGCCCCGTTTGACCTGGCGGTATTCGACACCAAGCACTTGGTTCTGACCGTCGATGATTAGGCGCGTCACGCGGGCTTCATACTCGACCTCGATGCCGGCACGATACGCAGACTCTCGAAGCGGCTCGTAGAAGCTCGCACCGGGCATGCCCGTGCCCTTGGCGCGGTGGCCGCGGGGAGCGGGTTTTGCGGCTTCTTTGTAGGGCGAGAGGCCTTCGTTCCCGGAGTAGTAGAGGTAGTAGTCGTCGGTCGGATAGGACGTCTTCACCGGGCAGAGGCTCGCCTCGAAAGGGACTCCGTGTTGCTCGAGCCACCCGAGGTTGCTGACGCTTTGATCGCAGAAATCGCGAAGTGTCTCCTCGGACACGACCCCCTTCACCTCGAGAGAGAGGTAGCGAAACATCTCGTCGGGAGCGTCGGTGACGCCGGCTTCGGCCTGGATGTGCGTGCCGCCACCCGCATAGAACACGCCGCCGCTGATCGCGGTTGCGCCGCCGCCGTGAAAGCGATCGAGCACGAGGACGCGCGCGCCTTCGGCCTGGGCTTCGAGCGCTGCGCAAACTCCAGCCCCGCCAAACCCCACGATGACGACGTCTGCCTCGTCATCCCAGCTTTCCCCGTTCGTCGAGGTTAAAACCAACGGCGGCTCAGCCGGATTCGGTGCCCAAGTCCTTTTCCCCTTAGCCATAGGAGCGGAAACAGAACATGTTTCACTTGGGCTGTCGAGGCGATTTCAAGTCGGGCTAAGGCGCCGATTTTGCGGCGGTTTCTTCGACCCCGGCCTGGCATCGGAGCTCCCACCCGTCCAGGTAGGGGCCCCCCAAGCTGCAGCCTCGAGTGCAGCGGGCCCAAAACGCGTTAGCTCGCTCCCAGAGTAGCGCCTCCTGTCCGATCCAGTCGAAGTCCAGGTTGTGCTCTTTCACCACGACTTCGGCTTCCATCAGCGTCGACGCGATGTGCTCGTAGAGAAGCGCGATACGGCCATTGGCGACTCCGTACACGTCGCTGGCGCCGAGGCGAATGGTCTTCATGAGCGCGAGGGATTGTTCGACCGCTAGCGTTTCGCCCTCCAACCATGCGGCAAGCTCATCGACTTGACCGTTCCAGCTCGTCGTGCGCGCAGCATCCGTGACTTGACGGAGCCGGTCGTACGCTGGCCCTGGGGTGCCGAACGGGTCCGACGGCACGTTGGGCAACATGGCGGCCGGGCCCGGGGCGATGACTACTGGCGGCTCGTTGCTGCGCCGACAACCGACGAGCAGAATCACGACGACCAAAATTCGAGTCACGATGCTACTATACCTCGCAATGAAAGTTTACGGCTGACTTTGCTGACTCGGGGGGACTGACGCGTCGAGGAACTCGATGTATTGGTCGGCGTACACGCCGTCGAACAAGACATCGTTGTGATCGGTTCGGGGAGCTTCGATGTAGTTGTCGGCTTCGAAGAGCTCGGCGAGCTTGCGGCCGTGGCTGACGGCGATGATGGAATCCGCGCTGCCGTGGGCCACCAACACCGGGCATTGCACCCGACCGGCGAAGTCGCGGGTCATGAAACGGTGCTCGAGCAGTGCGCCCAACGGAAGCCACCCGAACTGTTCGCGCGCTAAATCTAAGGCCGACGTGAACGTGGACTCCAAGACCAGTGCGCCTGGGTTCACCTTGGACGCAAGCTGCACGGCGACGCCGCCGCCGAGGCTTCGACCGTGGATGACGACGTGGCTTGGTGGCGTACCGAGCTCATCGGTTACCCATTTCCATGCGGCCATGGCGTCACGATGCACGCCAGCCTCGCTCGCCACCCCAGTGCTACCTGGATAGCCGCGGTAGTGAATCTCCACGAAATCCCAGTCGTCGACGATGAGCCTGTCCTGGAGGTCGAGTTGCCCGAGGACTGACGACGCGTTTCCATGGAAATAGAGAACGACACGACGCGAGCTGGCGCCAGGTGACGCACGGTGCCAGCCGTAGAGCGTCTCGCCATCTTCCGTCGGGATCCGAAGCTCGGTCGCCCCGACTTCCGAGGCTACCTTTTGTAAGAGGGGCATGCTGACCCCCTGCGGCCCCGGGAAGACCATCTTGCGTTGAAACTGCGAGAACAAACCCATGGCAACACCGACGAACGCGACTATGGCTACCAAGCCCACGATGCCTTTCCGCGTCACCCGACCTGAATTACCATGCCCGGGCATGACCGGAACCTCCAAATCACTAGTCGTCGGTCTCGCCCTGGTTTTCACAGCTTGCGGCGGGTCGAAATCCAAAGATGCGACGACCGCGGGGTCGATCGGTAAGGGGAGCGCCATCGAGGCGTTCGGGCTCACGCCGCCGGATTCCCCCTGGGCCGAGATGAGCGTTGCCGACCGGGAGTTCTACATGATCGGGAAAGTGAACCCCGTCATGGGGGAGATCTTCGAGCGGTATGACCCCGAAGAGTACGAAGGGTTCGATTGCGTTGATTGCCACGGTGAAGAGATGCGAGAAATCGAATTCAAGATGCCCGCGCCCTCGATGTACGTGGTACCGCCGGAGGGTACGCCCGGCCACCGCGGCATGCTGGTCACGTTCCCGGAGACCGTGCAGTTCATGCAGGAAACGGTCACTCCGGCCATGGGAAAGCTTCTCGGCATCGAGGATTTCACCTGCGCCAGTTGCCATCCGACCTCGCCGCCCCAGAAGAAGAAAAAGGCCTCCGCGAAGAAAAGCTCTTCCGGAAAAATCAACGGCTAGCGGAGCGTCTGGTGTTCTTTGACCGAACCGGAAGCTCCTGCTAGCTTTTCAGCCAATTTTCCCCAGAAGGGATTCCGATGACCTGGGTCATTACACGTCTTTGCCGCGACTGCGTCGACAAATCCTGCATCGATGTTTGCCCCGTGGAGTGCATCTACGAATACAAGGGTGACGACCGCGAAGGGTTTCCGAATCAGCTGTACATCCAGCCGGAAGAGTGCATCGACTGTGGCGCGTGTGAGCCGGAGTGCCCGTGGGAGGCCATCTACGAGGACGCGTCGGTTCCCGACGTCTTTGCGGACGACACTCCTCTCAACGCGAAAATGATGGAAGTCCAGGACGACTTCGAGGTTCCGGTTAACGACGACACTGAGCAACCCACGCCCGAGCAGGTCGCGGAAAACAAGCAGAAGTGGGGCTTCTCCAGCTAGCTAGCCGCGTAGTTGATCCCGGGGGACTGTCGCTTTTGTCGCCAGATTGCGTAGGTGTAGGCTGCTGTAATGGCGGCTATGCATAGGTAGCCGGTGCGTAGATAGAATTCTGCGAGTTCGTTGGCGCCCCAACCGAACTGCTGGACGAGGCGGTTCATGTCCCCGTCACTGTCGTTGCCGAGGGCCGAGCCCCACGGCATTTGGCTGACGTCCGACACCACAGTGCGCCAGAGTTTCATCGCATGCGTGAAGCAAAGCGCGCCCGGAATGATCGCCACCCAGCGCCAGAAGTCCCAGCGGATTTTATCGGGCAGTGGGAGGAGGACGAGGGGGACGCCGATCAGGTTCTCCAGGCCCATGTCGAAGCTGCTGCGGCTATGAGCCAGGCGTTGTGTTCCCCGCCCGCTTTTCGCCTTCCCTCGTACGCGGCCCGTTGCCCGCTCCCCGCCGGCCGCTTCGCGTTTTGCGCTCAGAGCACGAGCTAGAGCGAAGAAGGCGCCCTCGGGGAGCCATGAGCCGCCGCAGGCGCGGCACTGCCAAAGGTCGCCCGCGTTTGGGGCTTTGAGCTCCAACGGCTGCATGGCGGGGTCGACACACGTTGGACAGCGCATGGTGACCTCTTCGCCGAGCAAGATCGGGACGACTTCGGTGGCGTCGGCGAGCTTTCCTCGGCCAACGAGCTTTCGGATTTCGTCGCGGTCGAGGAACAGACCTCGGCAGTGGGGACACAGCTCGACGATTACGCCCGGAGTCGCCTCGTAGTCCTCGAGTGGCATCGCCACGCATGCTGGACAAGTCCCCACGAAAACAGTGTAGCGAGCTAAGAAGGTGTTCGAAACAGGGGAGCGAGCCTCTCGAGCGCCTCGTCCAGCTGAGCCGGGGGCACAGCCGTAAAGCAGAGACGGATCCACAGCGCGTAGTCCTCTCCGCACGAGCGCCCCGGTGTCAGCAACACGCCACGGTCGGCGCATCGCTCGAGAAAGGGCATGCAGTCTTGGTCGTCGGGGGCGAGTAGGGCGCTCACGTCCGCGAACAGAAAAGTCCCGCCTTCTGGCTCGGGAACGCCGAGCGCTGAGGCCGCCTTCCTCCCGGCGGCATGGTAGGCTGCGCGACTTTCGGCCACCCAGATCGCGCCCTGACGCAATGCTTGGATTGCCCCGAACTGCATCGGCCGCGGTGCGCAGTACGTTTGGAAGGTTTGCATGCCGCGGATCGCGTTCATGATGCTCCGCGGCCCATGCGTGAACCCGACGCGCGCCCCTGCAAAGCCATAGGTTTTCGACAACGTGTGGAAC
>JAPUKT010000419.1 GCA_027295555.1 Deltaproteobacteria bacterium | reverse complement strand
GGCTGTGGTGGAGAACGCGAGACGTCGTGCGGCAGCGGGCGAAGCTCCCACCGCTCGCACTCTAGAAGGGTCCGGTACCAAGTCGAGGCGGCGCGCTGTGATGATGATGGCTGGCCTCGTCCTGGCGATCGGTGGGGTCGCTGGAGTGGGAATGCTGTGGGCCAGTCAAGAGGGCGAGGAGGGTCCGGCTGAGAGCGACGCGGGCGGCGAAGCTGCGGAGACCGAAAGCGCTCCCCTACCCGAAGGCAAGGACGACACCGCCGCGGCTGAGGCTGCAGAGGACGACACTAGCGAAGCGGCGCCGCCTGCAGAGCCAAGCACGACTGAGAGTCGACCGAAAGTCCTGCCTCCTGCCCCGGCCCCTGCGCGGCTGACCGTCGTCGTCTTCCCCTGGGGAAACGTATGGATCAACGGGAAGCCCGAGGGCTCCGCACCCATGAACAACAAGTCGATGAAGCCCGGTCGCTATCGAATCGGTGCGGGACAGGGAAGCCCTTCGAAAACGCAAACCATCCGCTTACGGCCGGGTCAGCGAAAGACCGTGCAGTTCGATCTCACGCAGTGATCGAAACCCGACCGCGAGCATAGTCGTCGCGACTCAGAAGAAGAGCACGGGTTCGATGAGCCTGGCTGCCTGAACGGCGATGGTGATCAGGTTGCCTAGGTTGTAGCCGAAGAGGGTTTGGAGCATCGGGTACATGCCCGCCCTCAGTGCATGAGCCGTGCCACCCGAGTGGCAGCTCTGGCCCCTTCGATTCGTGGCGTTTTTTGGGGTTTTCTTCCTCCAGCCTGACGGCCAACGTCACCGATCCCCTTCCCGGGGACGGGAAGTGACGACGGTCGTCATCACGACTGTCGCCGGCTCCCAGTCGATCGCGTTTCGACTTCTGTCGTCGTTATCTGACGACGACGGTCATCGATCGAAGTAGCGCAGACGCAGCTTTGTCCGAAATCACTTCGCTTTCTCCTTGGCACCCCGAGTGCACAGGCGACGCGCACACGCGGCTCATCACGGCCGCCAACGCAACGCCAACAAGGAGAAAAAAATGGACAAGGCCAACCACGAAACATGTCGCTTCCGAAACGCGCTCGTGACGACGAACTTGCTCTTCACGATACTGGTAGGCTGCGGCGGTGTCCCCGTTTATGACGAAGGCCCACTTTGCGACAAGGCAGCCACCGCCGATTGGTCGAAGGCCCGGATGAACCCCGAGCTCGACCACGTGGAGTTCGCCACTTGGACCACTGATCCCGAGCTCGAGCAGCGCTTGTTGGGCTATGGATTGGCCGTAGGTCCGGACTATCTCGGCGGAAACGACGTCGACGACGATGGCACCGTGGTGAGCCCCTATGGGAAGACACTCAACGCGTACGAGCTCATCGTGAACACGCCCGGGCTGGAAGGCTGGGGAGACTACCTTCGCCAGCACAGCTATCCGGTCCACCTCTCCTGCGGGGAAAAGGCCCCAGGCATCGTTGCGTACACGTATTTCAAGTGGGACCAGACCGACCTTTTCCAGAGCTTCTACGACCGCGATGTCGTCTCCAGGGCGGGCTTCCTCATCCACGAGGCGGGCCATGCTGCTGGGTTGCCCAACCACGTGAACGACCAGGATCGAAGCTGGGACGATGGAGGCCCGTACCGCCTCCAGCTCGAGTTCCTCGCCGCCGTCGCCTACGCGCCAGGCCTCTCACAAGCGCACAAGGACGCCGCCGCGGAAGAGTTCAAGTGGATCATGGAGGGCAAGTTTGTCGAGGCGACGGGCATGACCTTGGAAGATTTTCGGTGAACCCCACCTACGAATCCGGGCTCAGATTCTTTGTTGCCTCGAATCGTTGCAGCCTGGATAGTACCCGCAATGCGGGTGTTCGTGGTCACTTCGCTCCTTTGTGCGTTCTTCGTTCCCGAGGCCGAGGCTCAGGTGGGTGCCCCTTGGTTGATCATCCCGACGACAGCATCGACCGACGCCCCTTGGATGGAGCCCACCGCACAAGCTTTTCGTCGCGAGCTTTGGGATCGGGGCATCGAGGTATGGTCGCTCGAGCGTGCTGCGAATCGATTCGAGAAGGAAGAATCCGAGCCGGCCGCTCGGCTCTCGGAGGTTGAGCTTCAGAACTGGGAAGCCCAGTCGAATGCGGCGTTACGCAAATTGGCGGCCGGAGACTTCGCGCAAGCACTCGACCAGCTGGACGCAGCACAGGAGCTAGCCCGCGGTGCGCCTGAGGAGCTCAACCGTGACCCAGCACGAGCTCAGAAGGTGCTCGACACTTGCTTGTACATGGTGCGCGCGTTGATGGAAACCGGATCCGAGTCGCTAGCCAACCGGCTCGCGAAGGAGTGCCGTCAACTCGTCCTACGAGGCGAGCCGACTGCCCTAATGCACCCGCCCAGCATCCTGGAATCGCTTGCTCGGGTCGATGCAGCGCGCGCCGAACAAACCGGCGAGATCCGCATCGAGAGCACGCCCTCCAGCTGCCCCGTAAGGATCAACGGTGTGATGTTGGGGGAAACGCCTTTCGAGATAGGCGAGCTGTTTTCTGGGCGGTATCGGGTGCAGGTTGAGTGCGAGCCAGGCCAACCAACTCGAGTTCACACCGCAGATGTCGGCTTCACGCGCACCGACGTGTTCATCGATGCCCGTTTTGACGCTGTAGTCGAAACGCGCCCCTTCCTCTACCTACGTTACGCGGATCCAGCCGACGAGGCGCGGAACCGGACTGCCGATGCCGAACGGATCGCCAAGGCGGTGCCAG
The DNA here is from genome assembly GCA_027295555.1 of Deltaproteobacteria bacterium. Taxonomy (GTDB): domain Bacteria; phylum Myxococcota_A; class Polyangia; order Polyangiales; family Houyiibacteriaceae; genus SG8-38. Next base: position 2,233 of record JAPUKT010000419.1, on the reverse strand, counting down.
CCGGCGCCCTGTTGTTGATGTACGAGACGAGTGCGAACACGGTCGAGCTTGAGCTCCTCCGTGGCGCTCCCGCGGAACGGCGGGCGCTGACGCGAGTCACGGCGGGACCCGAAGGACCGAACCCGGGAGACTTGGCGTTGGCCGTTCGGGCGCTCATCGACGGGAAGTGCGTGGACTTCACCGAACCGGAGCCGCTCGCAGTTCCATGCCGCGAGGAGCCAGACACAGTTGCGGAGCAGCCGGTCCCAGACGACGGCTGGCCACCGCACCGGACGCCACGCGGCCAGTTCATCACCGGGCTGACGCTCGCGGGTATCGGGTCGGCGGCCCTGATCACGGGCTACGTCCTTCTGGCCCCGCGCGCGAGCGCAGCCGAGGACTGGATCAACCTTGAGGACCTCCTGGAGGCCGGGATGATGGGGGTCGAGATGGAGGCCACCGCGGCCCAACAGAAGTGGCTCAATCTCCGCAGCGCAATCATCGCGACGGCTTCGGTAGGTGGTGCGGCTCTGGTCGCGGCGATGCCCCTCGCGCTGCCGAAGCGTGAGAAGACACCGTGGTGGGCATGGCTCTCCGGCGGGCTCGGCGTGGGGCTCGCTGCGTTCTCGGTATATTACGGCGTAACAGCAGACGCCGAACCCAGCGGTGGATGCGCCGCCTCCAGTGTCGACGGATCGGACGCTCGCGCCTGCGTGAAACGAGGCGAGCAGGTCAGCCTTGCCATCTTGACTGGGGTGAGCGCCGCTCCGTTGCTCACAGTACCGTTGGTCTACCTCTTCAGACCTAGCGATAAGGACATTGCACCGAGCATCGAAGTGAGCCGGTCAGGCGGCTATGTGAGCGTGCGCGGCCGCTTCTAGTGGGGCAGCGAAACCTTACGGGAGGTCGTTGCCCAGTTCGGGCATCGAAACTTGCACCGGTTCACTGCGGGCAAGTGATCGCTCGATCTGATCGGCGGTGCGGGCGACGGCGTGCATGTGGATCTGCAAGTCGTCATCGGCACTGAGCTCGTCGAGGAGGACCGTGTGTCGCACGACGTAGACGTCGCCGTCGAGGCAAATGGCACCTATGGCAAGGTTGAAGCCTTGTTCGAGGGCCTTGCGCGGGTCCATGCGGTCGACCCGGCAACACGCGGACGAGAAGTCGACCCAAGCCCGACCCATCGCCTCGTAGTGGGACACGATGACCGCCTGGAGCCTACCTCCCGTGTACTTGAACACGACCTTGAAACTGTGGTCTCGCTCCTCCGCAAGCTTGTAGCTCGAGCGGGCGTAATTCTTGAGCTCGGTCCAGGTCGACACGGGGCGTTTTCATAGCACAGGAGCTCCAAAAAAGCGCTCGAATCCCTGTTGGGAGGTCGTAAACTGCCCCGAATGTTCGAACGCCTCACGTCCCGATGGTGGCGCGCTGCCGTAGCCGAAGAGCTACGTGCCGGCCCACGCGCACTCCGTAGCGCGGCCCCATGGTGGTTGCGTACCCGACTGAAAAGAATCTCGACCGTTCTCGACATCGTCATTCGCAATGCCGCAGAGGCGCCGCACGACCTCGCCTTCGAAATGGACAAGGAACATCTCACGTGGTCCGAGCTCGACCGAGCCACCTCGCGGGTTGCACACGTGCTTGCCGGCGCGAGCGTCCAGCCCGGAGACGTGGTCGCGCTCATGGCCGAAAACTCGCCATTCTACCTCGCAGCCGTGCTGGGCATCTCACGGGTAGGCGCCACCGGAGCGCTCATCAACACCCACCTCCGCGGCCGACCGCTCGCCCACGCCGTCGAAGTTTCGAAGGCCAACGTAGTCCTCGTGAGCCACACACTCGAAGCGGGGCTTCGCGAGTGTGAAGAGGTGTGTCAGTCGCTCAATCGCATTCTCGTCTTCGACGATGACCCGTTCGCAGGGCTTTTGTCCGACACGCCTGTGGCACCCTTTCCACCCGCGTCCGTGCAAGCGAGCGACGACTTCGTCTACATCTACACGTCAGGCACCACGGGGCTTCCGAAGCCCTGCCGGGTGTCACACGAACGCGCGATCCTAGCGGGCGCCGGCTTCGGACCGCTGATGTTTGGCTACCAGCCGGGTGACAAGCTCTACTGTGTCCTTCCGCTCTATCACACCAGCGGCCTGCTGTTGGGCGCGGTGGCCAGCATCATCGCTCGCGTGCCAACAGCGCTCCGGCGTTCGTTCAGCGTGAGCGCATTCTGGGACGACGTGCACCGGTACAACGCGACGGCGAT
>JAPUKT010000418.1 GCA_027295555.1 Deltaproteobacteria bacterium | reverse complement strand
GGGCGTCCGATAGCTCGGTTTCCGCCTCAATTCCTGGCATGTCGATACCGATGGCGATTGGCGCTTCGGGCCCGAGCTCGAACCTGAGGTACTGAACCGATGACAACCGCGAATCTCCTACCTGTCGAGGGTCCCACGTCGGTTTCACGCGTGTGCCGTCCCGGAGCTTGGCATAGATGTGCTCGTTGAGCCCCATCCAAGCTTGGAGCTTTTCGTCGCGCTCTGCCTCGTCGTCGATGCCGATCATGAGAGTGCTACCGAGCGATCCTGCGGGATGGATGAGCTCGTTGTAGGTGTCGATCTCGTGTTGGATGTCGTCTTCTTTGACGATGTGCTCCACGCGCATCATCTCTTGAATCTGATACCGCACGGTTTCCCGGTTCTCGAACAGAAAGGCGAAGTACTCGCCGACGACGATGCGACGCTCAGACTTCGCGTGAAGGGCGGACGCGCGAATCTCGTCCCGCTGTTCGGTGTAGGTGACGTAGTCGAGAAGCTCGGACCGCTCGACTGGCTTCATCGCAACTCTTTCGGAGAAGCGAAGCCGTCTTCCCGATACGCGCGTGCGAGGATCGACATCGGGTGCATCGGCTTCACCCCTGCATGCTGCTGAAACTGAAGTGCCGCGAGCGGACAATCGGTCGCCCAAATTTCCGCATCGGCTTCCTTCATCTCGTCAAACGCCTTCTGTCCGACGCGAATCGAATAATCGAACCCTTCGACGGTCATCGCATGGGTGCCGTCGTGACCGCAGCACTCCATCACGGTCGCTGGGTTGACGCCCGGAATCTTACGCAAAAGGTCGCGTCCCTTGAACCCCACTCCTTGCGTGCGCAGGTGACAGGGTGCGTGATAGGCAACCGGGGTGCCGGGGGTGCTTTTGAAGTCCGTGTTGAATCGCGGCTCCTCGCGAAGCGACCAGAGGAACTCACTCGGGTCGGCTACCGCTTCCGCAAGCTTCTTTGCCCGCTCGCGATCTTCGCCTTCGAGAAGCCCCGGCCACTCGCGACGCAGCATCATCGAGCAGGTCGGGTTGATGGCCACGACCTTGGCCCCCGCTTCGACATACGGGAGCAACCGATCGAGGTTGGCGTGCGCCTTCTTCCGTAGCAGCTCGAGATTGCCGCTCTCCCAGGCAGGCATGCCGCAGCACTCGAGGCCGCGCTCACATCGGACATCGACGTCGTTCTTTTCGAGCACCTCGATCGTGTCCATCCCGATCTGCGGCTCGTTGGCTTGGACGTAGCAGGTCTGAAAGAGGACGACCTCGCCGCCGACACCCTTGTCCATCAGCCCGGCGCCGCGCGCCCACGACTCGAACGTCGTTTGGGCGAAATCGGGAAGCAGCTTTCGCCGGTCGATGCCGACGACCTTCTCCATGAACCATCGGTGGATGCTCATGCTGTTCATCACGTTGGCCATCCCGAAGCTCGCGCGGGCGAGGGCGCCGATTCGATCTGGGTCCTCGAGCACCTTGAGCCTCAGCTTGTGGGGCTGCTCGTGCTTCTTGTGTCGAATCGCCTTGTAGCGGTGGACGAGCTTCGGAAAGTCGACTTGAAACTCGTGCCCGTCCCGCGGTGTGTATGGGCACTGGACCTCGCACAGCTTGCACTGATAACACGCATCCATGACCCGCTGCTTATCGAGCGGGATGAGCTTGTGCACCTGGCCGTCGTATTTGTCGTCGATCGCCGAAAACAGGATCGGAAACGAGTCGCAGTACTTGAAGCACATGCGGCAGCCGTGGCAGACCTCGAAGACGCGTTCGACTTCTTGGTCGAGCGCGTTTTCATCCCAGTACTTCTCCTCGCTCGGGTCGTAGCTCAACCCGTCCGTCGGCAAGTACGAGATCTGTCTTTTGTTGGCTTCTTCGCGCACGCGTGGTGATGGCTAGGAGATTTCGTCGAGGAGCGACTGGAAGCGCCCGGCGTGCGACTTCTCGGCTTTCGCCAAGGTCTCGAACCAATCCGCGATCTCGTCGAAGCCTTCGTCACGGGCCGTCTTGGCCATGCCCGGGTACATGTCGGTGTACTCGTACGTCTCGCCTGCGACTGCGGCTGCGAGGTTGAGTGAGGTGTCGCCGATCGGCAGGTCCGTCGCGGGGTCGCCAACCTTCTTGAGGTAGTCGAGATGACCGTGCGCATGGCCTGTCTCCCCCTCGGCCGTCTCTCGGAAGTTGCCCGCAACGTGGGGGTACCCCTCGATATCCGCGACCTTCGCGAAGTACATGTAGCGTCGGTTCGCCTGGGACTCGCCTGCGAATGCGTCTTTGAGGTTTTGGTGGGTCTTGGTGCCCTTGAGCTCTGACATAGATTCTGTTTCCTCCGGTATAGTGCTTGCCTGTTATCCCGGTCTTTGTGGCAGGCGTCAACGAGATGTCGCTGACGAAAGGTGCTACCTTCCGTCGGTGGGTGAAACCGGGCTGCCGCTGCTGGACGTCCTGATGGGGGCCGCTGGGGCCGTACGAAAACAGAGCCTCCCGGAGGTCTGGAAAGCGTATCAACGCGAACGAGCCGCCGGTGCTCCCCCGTTCACCGCGGCCGTCGCCGTGGCGTCGCAGGTGGATCGGCTCGGGTTCGCATTTGCGGTGGGCTACCCGGCGGCCCTCGAGCACATGGTCGAGGGGGTGCGCCTTCCATGCGCGCTCTGCGTGACCGAGGCCAATGGGAACAGCCCGCGCGCCATCGAGACCACCCTCGAGCGAAAAGGCGACCGCTACGAGCTCCGCGGGACCAAGACCTTCGTGACCTTTGGGAGCTATGCCGAGACTCTCATCATCGTCGCCAGGGTCGGCGAAAAGCCCGACGGCCGGCCCGACCTCGCCGTCGTTCGGATCCCTTCGAGCCGTGACGGCGTCGTGCTTCAGGAGCTGCCAGAAACACCTTTCGTGCCAGAGGTCCCACACACGAGCGTCCAGCTCGATGGGGTCGAGGTGCTCGCGAACGAACGACTACCGGGCGACGGCTACCTCAACTACGTGAAGCCCTTCCGGACCATCGAAGATATCCACGTCCTCGGAGCTACCTTGAGCTACCTCGTGGGTTTGGCTCGTCGGACGCGAGCACCGACGACGCTGATAGCAGAGCTGAGCGCCGATCTCGTCGCGCTGGACCGCCTACGAGATGGACCTCCGCTCGATCCGCGCGTTCACGTTGCGCTCCACGGAGTCTATCGGCACGTGACGCGGTTCGTCGGGAGCGAAGATTTCGCGAGGCTCTTGGATTCCGCGCCGGATGACGAGCAAGACCGCTGGGAGCGCGATCGAGCGCTGCTCCAAGTCGCGTCCAAGGCCCGCGCGGCTCGCTTCGAGCGGGCAAAGAAGGATCTCTGGTGAGCTTCCACCATCCCCACACTAGCGTCTAAGCGGCGTCCGCGCCTTCTTCGGCCGGCGCCGGCGCGTACCCATACGCGCTGCGATACCTGTACGAACCCGCGCCGTAGTAGTGATAGCCCTTAATCCGGAGGTCCATGTCGTTCAGGACTGCACCGAGCAGTCGGGCAGAAACGCTGTTCAGCTGCTTCCGCGCCCCGAGGACCGAGTGCGCCGTGGTAGCTCCCGCGCGAACCACGAGCAGCACCCCGCCAAGCTGCGGGGCGAGAATTGCCGCGTCGGTCACGGCGCCCATGGGCGGGCTGTCGAACAGCACCCAATCAAAGTGCTTCAACAGGCCTTCCTTGAGACGGCCAAAGGCGGCGGAGTGAAGCAGCTCGGATGGGTTAGGTGGAATCGGCCCTGCGGTAAGGACGCTCAGCCCCTCGATTTCGGTCTTGTGGATGGCTGCGCCCAGGGTAGTGCGGCCTTCGACCAGTGAGGTGAGACCGAGCTCATTGTCGATCTGGAAGACGCGGTGAATCCTTGGTCGCCGCAAGTCCGAGTCGACGAGGAGCACAGAGCGACCGAACTGCGCCAGACTGATGGCCAAGTTGCTTACTACCGTGGTCTTGCCCTCGAGCGGGAGCGCACTCGTCACCACGAAGCTTCGGACTGGATCGTCCTCCGACATGAAGGCCAGATTCGTACGGACCATTCGAAATGTCTCTGCCCCCGGGGACATCGGCTCTTCCAGGACGATCAGCTCTCCTGACACGGTGGTGGGGCTGATGTGTTTGGGACCCGACCTGGCATCGGGTTCGGATTGGGGTTCCGCCACGCTCAAATGCGGGATCACGCCAAGCACCGGGACGCCGAGACCCTCGAGCGATTCCACCGAACGAACCGTGCGGTCGAGCCGGCTTGCGAAAAAGGCCGCCGCGAGACCGAGCAAGAGACCGGCTAGCAAAGAGGCGCCGATGTTTTTGACGAGGTTCGGGCTCACCGGCTCGACCGGGACGAGCGCGCGATCGAGCACCCGAACATGGGTGGTTCTGAGCATCCGTGTGAGGTCGGTTTCCGTGAGTCGCTGCAAGACGATCTCGTAGAGCTTCGCCTTGTTGTCTCGGTTGCGATTCAGGCGCCGGTATTCGATCTCGCGGAGATTCAGGTTCAGGCCCGCCGAGTGCGCCTCGCCGGCTGCGGAGCGAAGCCCCTGCTCGACGGCCTTGATCTGTTGTACCTCGTGGTCGGCGGACGTGATGATCGCGGCCTTCGCCTTGGCAAGCTGAGCTTCGAGCACTTCGATCTCTTCGGCGAGCGTCTTCATGGTGGGGTGCTTCTCGCCGTACGTTACCGCTAGCCCGTCGTGCTCCTTCTTTTTTCTACGAAG
>JAPUKT010000417.1 GCA_027295555.1 Deltaproteobacteria bacterium | reverse complement strand
CCCGACAACCGATACACCAGCCAAGAATCGATCGTGCCAAAGGCCAGCTTGCCCGCTTCGACGCGCTCCCTCAGGCCATCGACGTGCTCGAGAAGCCACTCGAGCTTCGTGCCCGAGAAGTATGGGTCGAGAACGAGACCCGTCCGCTCGCGGAACAGCGGCTCTTTGCCGGCCTCCTTCAGCTCGAGACAACGGTCGGCGGTTCGGCGGTCCTGCCAAACGATGGCCCGATGGGCGGCTCGGCCGGACTTTCGGTCCCACAGTGCCGTGGTCTCTCTTTGGTTGGTGATCCCGATACCCAAGCAATCGGCGGAGTCGACGCCGGCCTGCTGAAGCGCTTGGACGATCGAGTCGCCCACGCTTTTCCAGATTTCGTCGAGGTCGTGCTCGACCCATCCGGGCTTCGGAAAATGCTGGGGAAACTCATGGGTCGCCCTCGCCAGAATCCGCCCCTCGTGCGACAGCACCATGGCAGTGGAACCTGTAGTTCCCTGATCGATCGACAAAAGAAAGCCCGACATCCGAACGGGTACGGTACGAAGCTAGCGCACCAAAGTAAAGTGTCGGTTCGGAGCGAAAAAGCAACCCGCGCGCAGCGGCTACTCGGCTGCGGCCCCGCCCAGCCAGGCCTCGAAGCGGGACCAGTGCTCCCCCAAACGGGCGCGTAAGTCGTCGTGGGCCGCTTGAAGGACCGCTGTGTCCGCCCTGGCGTCTCGGGCGCGGGCGATACATACCATCGCCGCCAGGTTCTGATCTCGGGCGGCGAGCGACTGGGCGAGAAGCGGCAACGCCTGTGCTTCGTCCGCGCCGAGCTCAATCGCTCGCCTCAAGAGCCCGATCGCCTCCCCGTGCTTGGCGGCAGACACGGACGCTCGGCCGAGCGCCAGATAGAGGTCCGCGGCTTTGCCCGAGTCCCCAGCCCACTGAATTCCGAGGCGCAGGATTTCGTTTGCCGCTTCGTATTCGCCGAGGCTCGCGTACGCCGATCCCAGCAGGTCGAGGCTGAGCGAAAGCTGACCGTGAACTTCTTCAGCCAGCTCGGCTGCCTCTCCAGTCCGAAGCAGCATCGAAATCGGCGCGATCCATGGACTGAGCATGGCGATCGTCGCACCGAAGTTGTGGTCCGCGTTGGCTTCTTGCGCCCTTTCGACGATCGCTAGGTCGATGGCCATCTCACCGCTCGGGCGTCGCATCCCGAGCTCGGTGCGAACGCGTTCGTCGATCACGTCTCGAAAATCTTCGAGGGTCAACACGTGCCGAAGGTCGTTGAACCCGAGCGTGATCTCGGCGAGACCGAGCTCGACACGGAGCTCGAGCGGTTGCACGTCGAAGAGCGCCGCTTCGAGGAGATATCGGCCGCCGATGTACGCCTGCAGCGCTTCCACGTCAGGCGACTGGGAGAGAGATTGAGGCTGGAGGGGCGAAAGCAGCGCCGCGCCCAGTGTCTGCCGAAAATCCGAGAGCGGGGCCTCTCGAACCGCTTCGCCGGGGCCCATCGCGAACTCTACGGTCGTGAGGTCGGCCGTTTGCGGGTCCGGTGAAAGGCTCACGATCCGAACACCCGCAATGAGCGCAAGCCCGAGCGTATGGCGCCCGATCAGCTCCGAGGCAGCTTCGAAGTCCTTCGACTGCTTGATGACTTCGTCGAACCAGCCATCGGGCCGTGCAGCAGAGAGATCAAAAACCTGCGGATCACCGCCGGTCACCTCACACCTCTCCGTTGAGCTTCCGCCGGTACCAGTCGATCGTATCGAGCAGCCCTTGCTCCAGCTCGATCTGGGCGCGGAAGCCCAGTAACTGCTCGGCCTTCTTGACGTCCGGGATGCGCAGCTCGACGTCTGCAAAGTCCCAGTCGACGAATTCGATGGTGGACTTGCTTTCGGTCAGCCGCAGGACGAGCTGGGCGAGTTGATAGATGGTCACGGTGCTGCGTGGATTGCCGATGTTGAAGCTCTCCCCAACAGCCTCTTCACGCTCCAAGGCCAGCATGATCGCGTCGACGATGTCGTCGATGTAGCACCACGAGCGAATCTGATCGCCTTCGTTGTGAATCTGAATCTTTTCCCCTTGGAGAGCGCGGACGACGAACGCGTGGATCGCGCCCTCCCCTACCTGCCCGGGGCCGTAGATGTTGAAAGGCCGGATCGATACCGCCGGGAGGGAGAATTGCTTCCAATAGTTGTGCGCCAAATGCTCTGTCGCGAGCTTGCTGACCGCGTACGTCCAGCGCGCCTCACCTACGGCGCCGAGGCTAGTGACGTCCGCCTCGCGAACCCGAAACGCATACGATCCGAACACCTCACTCGTCGAAAAATCGATGACGCGCTTGATGCCATTGCAATCGTTGGCCGCACGCAGCACGTTCATCGTGCCCTCGAGTGAGATCTCCATCGTCATCACGGGATTCTTCAAAACCGTGTCGACGCCGGCGATCGATGCCATGTGAACGACGTAGTCGCAGCCTGTGACCGCGCGACGCACCGCGGTCATATCCCGGACATCACCTACGATGAGCTCGACGTTGGGATGGTGGTCGAGGCCCGCTTCCGAGAGCGCGTTTCGACGAAGAATGTCCAACACCCGGATATGGTTGTCGTCGGCAAGACGCGCCGCAAGCGCGGTGCCAATGAAACCGGCCCCACCGGTGATCAGGACGTGTGCCCCTTGCAACATGTTCCCCCTGCCCCTTCAGCTAGCATAAACGGAATACCCGCGTCGAGAAACCCCAGTTCCCTTTACACGAGGCTCTGGGCGTGGGATCTTGATCTTCGGAGTGGGGAGGCCGGCTAACCCTCATCATCATGGAACGCTTCGTCCTTTGGCATAGGGTTTTGCCCCCCGCATTCGAGGAGGAGGAAACCACAGCGGCCGCTGGACAGTGGGCGCGCTACGTCACCAACGAAGTGCAAAACACCGGCGGTGAAGTCATCTCTTCGTTGGCGGGGACGGTAGTCTCGAGCTTTGCGCTCCAGGAGCTCCGAACCGCGATCAACCTCACGCTTCGGCTCTTGGCCGAGGCCGAAGGGCAGCCAGTCCCTGCCGGCGGGCTGCCGATCGCGTTTGGAATCGCCACCGGCGACGTGCAACGGGCGCAAGACGACGCGGGGCAACTCACGAACACCGGCAGCGCGATCGATCGTGCGCAGCTGCTCGCAAACCAGGCACGGGCGGGCGAGGTGGTGCTCGACATCGAGTCCCGAGAGGCAGCGTCGCGCACCTATCTGTTCGGTCGCAGTGTCAGCACGACCTCGTTCACACTCCGAGGCGAAGCGATCGACCGGGCCCGACCGCTAGTCGAGAAGTGCCGTCAGGCGGTCTCCTTGCTCAACCCGGCGCCCGTGCCTGCCAGCGTTCGACATGCATTCGAGCCACTCAAGAAAGCTGCCGCGGGGTCGCGAACGTGTGCGCTCTACCTCGATGGCGCTCTTGGCGTGGGTGCGCGGGCCGCGATGTTTGCGCTCCGGGACGAGCTCGAGCCGCCGGCTTTCTTGGAGATCGGCTCGGTCCCTGGAGGTCTCGAGCCCCTGGGCGGGCTTCGCTTGGCGCTGCTGAAATCGTGGCGCGCCCTCGAGCCGACTCGAGGCCGCCTCAAGCAGACCGAGCCTGGGGTCGCAGATGCGCTCAAGGCGATCGCCTGTGCGACCCCTCCGACACGTGACGCCGCGATTCACGCGATGAAGGTCACCCTGCGGGCTCTGAGAACCAAGCGAGGGCTTCCGTGGATCTACGTCGACCGGGTATCGGCAGTCGACCCCGCGACTCTGTCCGTGCTCGGCGCGGCCCTCGAAGACGATACCGTGGCTGCGCTGATCTGCGTCCGAACGGTCGAATCGAAGATACCCGTCGGCCTGAAGATGGTGCGTCCCGCCCTGCAGATTTCGCTTTCCTCACTCGATCCGAATGAAGCGCTGTTGATCGCGGCAGCCGTTCTCGGACCGGAGACGGACGTGGAGATCGCGAAGCAGGTCGTGATCACGGGAGGTACCACAGTCCTCGGCCTGACCGAAGCCGCCCGAACGATGGTCGCCACTGGTGATCTCGTCCACGACGGTAAGAGTTTCACCTGGCGAGAGGATGCGCAGGAACAGCGCCAGTACTTGGGCCCGCGCGCACTGCTCGAAGAACGCTTCGCGACGCTTGACACCTCGTCGATGCGCTACCTCGAAATCGCGTGTGCTGCGCTTCCCGCATCCTCGCCACAGGTGATCGACGACGCCGTCGCGCTCGACGGTGTTCCAGAGCAGACGCGGCGTCATACGCTCGATGCGCTCATCAACGATGGCTTGCTGACCACGCGTGCCAAACCCGACTCGGAGCTGCTTCGAAGAGCCGTCGTACAGCGAATGCCACCCGTCCGTCAGACCGAAGTATATCGCCTCATAGCGCAAGCGCTCCATGAATCGGAGCCTCTGGTCGGTCCCGCAATGGCGGCTACGGTCGGAGCCTATCTGTGTGAGGGTGGGGACGTAGATCGCGGCGCCCATGCGATTCTCGAGGCCGGCTCCCTCGCGGCCGACAAAGGATACACCGCCGCCGCGGTGCGCCTGGCCGCCGCCGCGGTCCAGTATCAGCCGGACAAGGACACGCGCTCTGCCGCATCGGAGATCAGTCGCGCCGTCCGACTTCCGTCGGGCCCGCCCCACGAGGAAGAAGACGAAGAGCGCCAGACGATACCGGTGCCGGCGGCGGAGCTCAAAAACCCAATCGAGGAAGTCATTCGCGCCCTCAAGGAGCAAGATCACGACACCTTCGACGCGCTCGTCGACGCGGCCATCGCAGCCGGGGCGGGTCTCGTCGGAATGCATTGCTTGCAAGTGATCTCGTTCGTGGCCCGGGGTGACATTCCGGCGGCGAGGCACGCCCTCGAGCTCGCGAGAAAGAGCCCCAATCAGAGCTCGAGCGCCAGCATCCGAATCGGCATTGCGTCGGCTTGTCTGCACCTCGCCCAAAGCTGTGCGCGCGACGCGATGCTCGACGCCCTCAAGGCGTTGGCGACGGCCCGAGTGCAAGAAGACGGTCTCGGCGAAGCCGCGGCACTCAAGATGATTTCCACCAGTTGCCTGGCCGCCGGCCTCGAGAGCGACGCCGAGCGAATCGCGCACGTCGCTGAGGCGGTCGCTAGCTAAACAGCATCACCTAGCTTCTATCCCGGTGTGCCCACGACTTTCATGCAAAGGAGCTTGGACATGTTGAATAGCAGCTTGGTGGCGGCTTCTGGTTGTGTCTTGATCAGCTTGCGGAGCGCGGATTGGCTAAACGAGACGACTTGCACATCATCGGTTGCCGCATAGACGTCCATCGTGCGAGGCAGCGTGAGGAAGAAGGCAATCTCGCCGATGATGTCCCCGGGGGAACGAACCGCGATTACCTCATCGCCGGATTTGACTTCTAGGTTGCCGCGAATGACGGCGTACAGATTCTTTGCCGGGTTGCCTTTCTTGATGAGCTTGTCGCCCTTCTGGCAATCGATCCGGACGCTCTTCTCGAGGCAAGCGTCGATCTCGTTATCGTCCATCCCGCTGAACAATGAAAGCTCCTCGCCACCCACTTCTCTAATTCTTGCTTGCAGGAGCGCCCATTCCTTCGCCTTTGAGTCAATCGCATGGTTGAGGATGGACTTGGTGCCCACCAGGAGCTGATCGAGGTTCTCGGGAACGCCGGCCTCTTCGGCAGAATCTTTCAGCGCGTTCAACAACGGCGAACCGATGGAACGCAGGTAATCGAGATCTCCCGTCACAAATAGGATCGGGATGAGGTAACCGGTCTCAGCCTTGTTGACGTGGCGCTGGGTGTACGGCCGATACCCCAAGCTCTGGTACGAGTTCAACAGATGCGGCTCGCAATCGCCAAAGAACAGCTGGATCCCCTGCTTGCTGAACGACACCAGAAACTCGGAAATGAACTTGAACAGCAGCGGCCCGCCCCGGTACTCGGGCGCGAACATGAGCCTTTCGCCCACCGCGAGGTGTCGGTGAGGAACGGCGTCCAAGAATGGCTTCAAGTCGTACTGCTCGACGATGCGGTCGTTCAAGGCCCCGGGATCGGCGCCCCATGAAAGCCGCGCCGTGCCGATGACGCGGCCTTCATGCCGAATCAGATACAGATGCGCAAGCTCGTCATCAGGCTCGACGAGCAGGCGGTTCTCATGATCCGCGATGTCACCATAGCGATTGAGCTCCTCGACATAGATATCGTACCGAAACCGGTACACCTCTTCACGTTCCGCATCGGTGGTGACTTCACTCATGACGACGTCGTCGATGTTCTTCATCGTTGCTTTCGCAGTTCGGCTAACGAGGTTTCCGCACGCAGCTCCCAGGAGCGGGCGCCTTGTTGCTGAGCGACCTCGATGGCTTTCAAATACGCGGCTTCCGCTTCATCGGTCTTGTGCTCTGCAAGATACACGTCGCCTTCGGTGCGCAACAGTTCGGGCTGCCACCAATATTCCCCTGTTCGTGAAATGGCTTCGGCCGCTTCCTCGCAAAACTGCCTGGCTTCTTCGACTCGTCCCCGCGCGAGCAACGCCTTGGCGAACTCGGTTCGGAAGGTGGGCTGCGCCCATCCAAATTCAAGCTCCGCAGCCAACGCGTCAGCCGCCGCGAACTCCTCCAACCCCGCGTCAATCTCGGCATGTGCCATCGTGTGAATCGCGATGATGTACTTGCACCAGGGCACGTAGCTCGGAATCTTGTGCTCGTTTGACAGGTCGCGAACGTACTTCGCGAGCCGTAGGGCCAGGGGCAGATCTTGTTTCGCGAGCGCCAACATCGTGTGGAAAATCGGGGCCCAGCACCGTGTAAACGCGGAGAGGGCAGGGTCACTGTGGCTGAGCCGCTCTTCGATCTCCCCGCCGAGCGCGTCGGCTGCTGCGACGTCTCCCGCGAGCCAGGCGCCCATTCCCTCCCACCACCTCATGCAGTCCGACATCGGGTAGCCCGCGCGCAATCCCTGCCGTTCGTGCCGCTCATCATAAAGGGTCTTCGCTTCTATGATGCGACGGCGCCCGTTTTCGATCTCCCCCCGAAGCATCGATCCGTAGACGCTGGCCAGGACGCTGTAGAACCGCACAAAATCACTGTCTGCCTCATCGCCAATACGCTGCAACTCACCGGCGATGGAGGCCAGCTGTGCGTGGTCGCCCCTCGTCATCATCACCACCGCGTGGCCAATCAGGGCGGACACCAAACGTGAGGGGTCCTCGGCCTCGCGAGCGAGCTCAGCGGCCTGCGAAAAGGCGTTCGTTGTCCGAGCCGCGCTGTAGCCCACGTGCGGAATCAGCGCCCAGGCCTGCATGATCTGTAACCTGGCTTCGGCAGCCAGCTTCGAGTCTGACTCTGGAAGCGCCCGAATCCAGGTGAGCGCCTTCGCAGCCAGCGCAACGGTCTCGGCAAAGGCAGACTGCTTGAGGGCCCTCGATGCCGCAGTCCTCAAACAATCGACTGCTTTTTCTTGCAGCCCCGCCTCATACGCATGCTGTGCCACGATTTCCGGCGCGGTGGAGCGGCGAGCCTCGAGAAACTCGACAATGCGTCCGTGGATGAGCCGACGCTTCGCCTTGAGCAGGCTTTGATACGCCGCATCGCACAGCAACCCATGCCGAAACCCGTAGCTCATGTCGGGTTCGATGCCGCGGCGCGAGATCACTTCAGCCTCGCAAAGTTGATCGAGCGCATCCTTCAATGCGGGCGCATCGAGGGAGGAAATGGCGCGCAACGACTCCGCATCGAACTCGCGGCCAATGCAAGCCGCAACTTGCGCGAGCTCCTTGGCAGATTGCTGGCGATCTAGGCGCGCCATCAAGGAGTCTTGCAAGGTCGAGGGAACCGCCAGCGAGCCGATGGGCACCGTGAGCTCGAAGGCGTCCTCCGTCTCGTTCACGTGGTCTGATTCCAACACCGACTTCGTGACTTCTTCGACGAAGAGTGGGACGCCGTCGGTTTTCGCAATGATGTCCTCGACCAACGCTTCGGGCAGCGATTTACCACGGGCCACGGAGCGGATGATTTCGTGGGCTTGCTGTGTGCTCAGACGGTTGAGTGTGATTCGGATCAGCCCAGGGTGGTTGCTAAATACCAGGTCCAGCTCCGTCCGTGCTGGAATCAGCATCAGGCAACGCTCCCTTCGAGTCTTGTCCATGACCAGACGCATCAACTCCAAAGAGGTCGCATCGACCCAGTGTGCATCCTCCATGATGATGACAACCGGACGTCGTTTGGAAAGCGCCACCATTTCGTCGGACAACGCGTGTAAGAGCTGGTACCGAAGCTGCTCGGACGAAAGCCCCATTTCGCCGTAGCGCGACGCCCCGTCGAGCCCGAGCAGCTCGGCCATCAGGGGGGCACATTCCTTGTCGAGCAGGATGCCTTCCAGCTTGTCCAGCTTGGTGTCGTTGCTGTCTTCCGGCAGGAATCTGGCGGCATGCACCATGTGCTGAATGCTCCCATAGAGCGGAGAGTCCGTATGGAACGGGGTCCATCGATGGCGAATGCGATAGTGTTCTTCGTTCCGAAGCCCCTCGTAGACCGCCTGAACGATCCGTGATTTGCCGATGCCGGCTTCTCCGGTCAACAGGATCGCTTGGCCTTCCCCCGCCAACACGCGCTGCCAGCGTTCCTCAATCATGGCGAGCTCGTGTTCGCGGCCGACGAGCTTGGTCATGTGATCGGAGGCCCTAGCTTCGAAGTGAACCTTCTGTGAACGCTCACCGGTCACGACAAACGCGTTCACGTCATTGGCGAAGCCCTTGAGCTCGACGGCATCGAGCGCAGACATGGTGAATACCCCCTCGACCAGGCGGCGAGTGGTCTCCGACAACACGACTTCACCAGGCTGCGCCAACCCTTGCAAACGTGACGCGAGATTCGGCGTTTCACCCACCACCGGTTCCTCTTCGGCCGCGCCTTCGCCAATGATGTCGCCCACGACGACCAGCCCTGTCGCGATGCCGACGCGCGCTGCAATAGCGTCCGTCGTGGCGAATTGCAGAGACGCAACGGCCTGCGTAACGGCCAATCCCGCGCGTACGGACTCCTCCGCAGCATTTTCATGGGCGCGCGGCCAGCCGAAATAGCAGAGCACGCCGTCCCCGAAGTAGCGCGCGATATGCCCATCAAAACGGGAGACCGCTCCGGCAACGGCGTTCTGATAGTCGAGCAGCACCTGGCGCAAATCCTCAGGGTCGAGCTCGCCTGACAATCGGGTGGAGCCGACCATGTCCACGAACATGACGGTGAGCTGGCGGCGCTCGGCTTCGCCATGAGCGCTGGTGCCCGATGGAACCTTCGTGCGTTGGGGGCTGTCATCCGGGACATCGTGAGCGAGCTGCTGAATCGCCTTCAGCATCTTGAGGCGCGGCCCCAACGGCAGCCCCAGTTCTTTGAGGTGCTCGTCGGTCAGCTCGCCCAAAGCCTCCAGGTCGATCTCGTTCTTCACGAAGGCGTCCGTGAAACGCTTGAACCCATGCTCGCCAAGCCAGCTCTTGATGTCGGTCATGGAGGGGTCACCGTCGTCATCGATCCGTCGTCCGCTCCAGCGCGCTGTGTCAGCCTCCGAATCGCGGAGAATACCCTATTTGTCTACTTGCTGTTTCCGGAAAGAAGGAATTCAGGAGCTGAAGGGTTACGTTCGTCGGCCTCGCCCCACTCACGCAAATCTCGGCCCCAGGGGCCGACATGCTATGCCCACCGACGGCCGTCCGGGGCTGGCACCGAAACCGTCAGCCGACGCGTGTTGCAGAGGAAGTTCGCCTCTTGCTCACACCATCACCCGACGTTTCGGCTCGGATACGAGCCGAGCACTGTGAGAAACGTAGTGACGGTCCGCAGCTCACGGAGCGCCTCTTGTGTCGCGCTACGCTCGACGTTGCCCTCGAAGTCCATGTAGAAGATGTACTCGAACGGAGTGTCGGGCTTGGGACGTGACTCGATCTTGGTGAGGTTGAGGCCTCTCTCGGCGAAAATCGAAATACAGCGAGCGAGCGCACCCTGCTCGTGGATGGTGGAGAAGACGAGCGACGTCTTGCAGGGGACGTCGGGCCCATAGTGTGCCGGCTCAGATGCGACGATGACCATGCGGGTGTAGTTCTCGGGATGGTCGGCGATGTCCCGACGCAGGATTGGAAGGCCGTGAAGATCCGCCGCCCGCTCACTGGCGATCGCGGCTTGTGAGGGGTCGGCGTCGGCTTTGACCTTCTCGACGGCCATCGCGGTGTCGACGAAGGCTTCGACATGGCAGTCCTCGAGCGTTTCCAGGAACTCGCCGCATTGCGCCAGAGCGATCGGGTGAGAATAGACTCGCCGGATGTCGGTCACGGGAACCTCGGCCGCACCGATCAAGCAATGCGCGATCGGCTGAAACTCTTCTCCGATCAACGAAAGGCCCATGTGCGCGAGTAGGTCGTAGCTCTCGTTGATCGATCCGGCAATCGAGTTCTCGATCGGCAAGACCGCGTAGTCGACCCTTCCATCCTTCAGTGCCTCGAGCATCTCACGGAAGCTGTGAAAGCCTTCGCAGCGCACGGCCTTCGGTGCATCGGCGAAGTGGCGCGTCGCGGCGAGCTGGCTGTACGCCCCCTCGGTGCCCTGGTACCCGATGACGAGCTGTTCTTGGGCGTCGGCCAAAGCAGATGACCTCAATCTCGAAAGTTCGTGAATTGAAGTGGGAGATCGAAGTCTTTCTCTTTCAGAAAGGCGATCGTGGCTTGAAGGTCGTCGCGCTTCTTCCCGGACATCCGCACCGAGTCGCCTTGGATGGCTGCTTGAACTTTGATCTTGCTGTTCTTGATGGCCTTGACGATCTCCTTGGCCTTCTCCTTGGACACGCCTTGCTTGAGCTTGATGAGTTGACGCCACATCGAGCCGCCTGCCTGCTGCGCCGGCTGCGCGTCGAGGGACTTCAGCGAGACCTGACGGCGGACCATCTTGGTCTCTAGGACGTCCCGCGCGGCGTCGATCCGTCCCTCACTATTCGAGCGAATGACGATTCCCTCGTCGGTTTGCTCGATCGAGCTCTCAGTGCCTTTGAAATCGTACCGCTGGGCGATCTCTTTGCTCGCTTGGTTACACGCATTGTCGACTTCGTGTTGATTGATCTGTGAAACGACATCGAACGACGGCATCCCTACCTCCGAAGGCAGATCATATCACGCCGTGGGCTTTCGGCGACCCGGCTTTCGCTCGTCGACACCCTGGTCGCCGCTCACGCCCGGCGAAAAGTAGTTTTCCTTCTTGGTGTACTACTCGACGCGGAAAGCCAACTTGGAACAC
>JAPUKT010000416.1 GCA_027295555.1 Deltaproteobacteria bacterium | reverse complement strand
TCAGCGGTGAGGCCTGTCACCACAATGACGGCATCGGCTTGTTGAATGACACCTTCATCGGTGGGGTCGATGGTGTCCTTCCCGATGTGGTCGATCACCACTTCGCTTCCAACGGCCTCTTGGATGCCCCCGAGTGGGGTGACGATGAAAGCGGGAGAGGTATTGCTGCTGCCGGTGTCTCCAGTGTTGGGTGTGTCCGCAAGAAGCCCGACCACTGCGAGTCGGCTGAGCGCGCCCTTGTCGAGCGGCAGAGCGGCCGACTCGTTCTTCAGCAACACCGATCCTTTCACCGCGGCATCCTGGGCGACAGCTAGGTGCTCGTCGCTCGCGATCACGCTCTCGTCGACGGGACTCGCCTCGTCGAGCCGGAACTCGAACTTCTTACGCACCATGCGCCTGACCGCGTCGTCGATGAGCTCCTCGGGCACTTCGCCAGCGAGAACCGCGTCCAACAATGGGTCCCCGTAAAAGACCGCCGCCGGCATTTCGATGTCGAGGCCCGCTAGCGCCGAGGGCACCGTCGATCTCGTCCCCACAACCCAGTCCGAGATGGCGAAGCCGTCGAAGGCCCATTCGGTCTTGAGGATCTCGCGGACGAGATGGACGTTCTCGGCACAGTATTGACCGTTGACGAGGTTGTATGCGGTCATCACCGATGCGGCGCCCCCCTCGAGCACGGCGGCACGGAAGTGGGGAAGATAGATCTCCCGAAGCGTTCGCTCATCGACACTGACGTCGACTTGAAACCGCGTGTTCTCGATGTTGTTCGCCGCATAGTGCTTCACGTTGGCAAGCGCGTACTCTTGGACGCCTTGCACGAAACCCACCGCCATGCGCGAGAGGTGATGGACATCCTCGCCGTACGTCTCCTGCGCCCGGCCCCAACTCGGATGACGCAATATGTTGATCGTCGGCGCGAGCAGGACGTTGCCGCCGATTGCCCGGAGCTCGCGCCCCATGACTTCGCCCACCCGACGCTCGAGCTCGGGATCCCAGCTCGCCCCGCGCGCCATACCGACGGGAAACTGGGTCGTTCCTTGCGCCACCGAGACGCCACGGGGCCCGTCCGACATCTGGAAGGTGGGCACACCGAGCCGCTCAACGCCTGGGACGGAGGCCCCCACACCGGGACCACCCGCTCCCGCACCGGCCATTTGTGCGATTTTCTCTTCGAGCGTCATCTGCGAAACGAGCTCGTCGACGCGCTCCTCGAGGTCCGTGCCGCCACTATCGCTGCAAGAGATCATCCCGAAAGCCGCAGCAACGAACGCAAGGCTCAGCGAGGTCGTCCGTACCGAAGCTTGGGAGTCAAATGCCTGGTTCATGTGGGGTCTCCTTCTACGTGCCGCGGCCGACCGAGCCTAGTTCGCTCCTCATGACGCGTCCAAGAGGAAGTTGGCGACCGCGTCCATGGCTTCGTCGAAGTCCGACTTGTCGAAGCCGGCGCCGCTGACCTGCCAGTCGGTGTGGCTCGTATCTTTTTCGCCTTGAAAGTGGCCGAGGATGTCGAGGTGGTCCGCGGTGCCTGCCCAGACGATATCGCCCCACAGCATGCTGAGGGTTGGAACGAGGCCGTCGTTGAATGAGGGCTCGACCGGCTTTCCCAATCGCTGTGCGAGGTAGTCTTGAACTTCGGGCGCGGGGGTCGGGCTCGGATAGACCGAGGAGGGACGACTCGCGCCGACGTATAGGGTCGTGAAGAAAGCAGCCGAAAGCGCGCTGGCCGGCGAAAGGAGGCTCGACGCGACCTTCAAAGGCGCTGGGGGTGGCATCCGAGTGACGACGCAACCGTAGCGAATGCTCGGATTGTCCTCGACCGCGGCGTTGAAGATGTCCATCGATTCGGGCGTGAGTTGGATGATGCCGCCCCTGTCTCGTCGAATACCGTCGAACCAATCGCTCACTTCGTCGAGCCCTTGCTCATCGAGAAAGCTGAGAAGGAGATCGGTCGTTCGCTCGAGAATCTTGATGTCGAGGCCGAGCACATCGTCGATCTTTCCGAGCGTCGCGAGCAAGGGAGACAACGCCGTGATCGGAGGCGCACCAAATCGCAGCGTTCCGAACGTGAGTAGTGACAGCGCGTAGAGAAGCCGTGTGCCCGCGAGGGTCGTCAAGTCATGGGCGAGCGGGGTACCGTAGTGAGGCGTGCTGATCGTCGTGGCAGTTTGCACGCGGTCAAACCATCGCGGGAGGCCGGGTCTCGTCGTCGGCGAAGCCGAGAGCCGTATATCCAAGCCACCGGTGGAGTGACCGATCAAATGGATTGGACAGTCTTCTTTGCCGCATGTCCGCTCGATGGCCTCCAGCAGTACTTGAGCGCGCGACACAATGGATCCCGTCGGAGGGGACGACACGAGGACGAAGTCACACTCGACACCCGCCTCGGCAAATCGCTGACTCAGTGCCTCTTCGACGTGCACGAAGTAGTCGAATCCACCCAACGTCGCGAAGCCGAAGACCCCGGGAACCAAGGCGATGTGATGCCGTGAGTTGCTCATGATCCGCGACGGCCCCCAAGGCCAACCAAAGCGTCGATGCACGGTGGGAAGATATCACGCGGTCGTTCGGCCCGAGAGCAGAGTTTCCGCCCGCGGGCAATGCTGGTAAACACGAGCCATGGTCAGCAAGGTATACCCCAACGCGCCCACTGCCCTCGAAGGGCTGCTGAAGGACGGAATGACACTGATGAGCGGCGGGTTCGGGTTGTGCGGAATCCCGGAAGCCCTGGTCGAAGCGGTTGCCAAGTCCGGTGTGAAGGACCTGACGGTCATCTCGAACAACGCCGGCGTCGATGGAATCGGCTTGGGTGTGATGCTCGAGACCAAGCAGATCAGTAAAATGGTCTCGTCTTATGTTGGCGAGAACCAGCTGTTTGCGAAACAGTTCCTCGATGGGGACCTCACGGTGGAGTTCACACCACAAGGGACGCTGGCTGAGAGGATTCGCGCGGGCGGCGCCGGCATCCCTGCCTTCTTTACCAAGACCGGGGTCGGCACGACGGTGGCCGAGGGGAAAGAAGTTCGCGAGTTCGACGGCTCGCAGTACGTGATGGAGCGAGGGCTCTTCGCCGACGTCGCGATCGTCCATGCGTGGAAGGGCGATACCGAAGGCAATCTGATTTACCGGAAGACCGCGCGAAACTTCAACCCGATGATGGCGACCGCCGCGGAGGTCACGGTTGCAGAGGTCGAGCATCTCGTAGAGCCAGGCGAGCTCGATCCGGACCACATCATGACCCCAGGGATCTACGTCGACCGTATCGTTCACTTCCCCAACGCCTCGAAGCACATCGAGCAACGGACCACGCGTCCGCGTCCGTGAGGAGAGCACTATGTCCTGGACCCGTGACCAAATGGCGGAACGCGCGGCACAAGAGCTCTGCGACGGCTTCTACGTGAACCTCGGCATCGGGATTCCGACGCTGGTTTCGAACTACATCCCAGAAGGCATAGGCGTTCAGCTGCAAAGCGAGAACGGCATGCTCGGGATGGGCCCCTTCCCCTACGAGGGAGAAGAAGATCCCGACTTGATCAACGCCGGCAAGCAAACGGTGACCGAGCTCCCGACGACGAGCTTCTTTTCGAGCGCGGACTCGTTTGCGATGATCCGCGGCGGACACATCAATCTATCGATCCTCGGCGCCATGCAGGTGGCGGAGAACGGCGACCTCGCAAACTGGATGATCCCCGGCAAGATGGTCAAAGGGATGGGTGGCGCCATGGACCTCGTCGCGGGCGTGAAGCGGGTCGTCGTCGTCATGGAGCACACCGCGAAAGGCAAGCCCAAGCTCTTGAAGCGCTGCACCCTACCCCTCACGGGCACCCGGGTCGTCGACTTGCTGATCACCGATCTCGGCGTGTTCGAGATCGACAAAAGCGGCGATGGCGGGATGACCCTCGTCGAGCTTGCCGACGGGGCGACACTCAAGGAAATCGCCGAGAACACGGAGGCCGCCTACAGCGTTAGGCGATAGTGTGGGGGTGGTGGGGCGGGACCAATTGACGGGCCGTAGGCCCGACCGGGATCAACCACGCGGCCGGCTACCCGAACACCCACAAAACCGCACCCACGTAAAGCCCCACGCCGATCGCGAGGACGGCGGTGTAGCCGGCGATTTGTCTGGCCTTGAGCCCTGTGATCGCAAGGAGCGGCAGCGCCCAGAAGGGCTGCAAGAGATTGGTCCATTCGTCGCCGTAGGCGAAGGCCATCACCGTTCGGCCCGGGTCGAGCTCGAGGGTTGCGGCCGTCGTCAAAAGCACGTCGCTTTGCAGGGCCCATTGGCCGCCGCCCGAAGGCACGAAGAAGTTCACCAGGCCTGCGCTGAGGAAGGTCAGCAGCGGAAACGTCGTCGGCGATGCGATGCTCGCCATGGCCGCGGAGAGGCGCTCGATCATGCCGCTCGCCTGCATGACGCCGAGGATTCCGAAGTAGAGAGGAAACTGCACGATGATGGCGCCGGCACCACGCGCGCCTTCGGTGACCGCATCGAGGAACCCCCGGATCGATGCGTGAGACGCAAGGGCCAGCGCCAAGAAGAAGAGATTGACCGAGTTGAGGTCGAACGCGATGTCGCCCCGGGCCCAGCTCACGATCACGAGAAGCGCTGCAACCCCACCGACAAAGAGGCCGAGAAAGGTCCGTTTGCCCGAATCCTCGACCTCGACCGAAACCCCGTGGACGTCGCCAAGCGGCGACTTTACGGGGTCGGGAACGCTCGCTTCCTTTGGAGCCAGAGCCACGCACAGGAGTGGAAGAACCACCAGCAAGCCGCCGCTCACCATCAAGTTCAGAGGCGAGAACAGAGTCTCGCTCACCGGAATCGCCTGGCCTGCCCCCTGCGTGAACTGCGCCGACTCGGCAGCCTTCAACGGACCCGAGCCACTGAGCCCTCCATGCCACACCGCAAGCCCCGTGTATGCCGCCGCACCGAGCACCGGAATGTGGATGGCCCGCTTTTCTTCCGCCGCGTTTTGCGCGATCTCACGCACCACGAAGGCGGCTACCACAGCACCAAGGCCCCACTGAACGAGGCCGGTGATGCAAGCGATCACCGCGACGAGACCGGCGGCTGCTGGGGTGTGCTTCGGCCAACGGGCCACCACACGCACGAGTCGCTGAACGGGCGGGCTCGAGGCCAACGCCTGACCGGTCACGAGGATCAGGCACATTTGCAAAGCAAAGGCGAGCAGGGGGATGCTCGAAAACCCGCCGTACCAGCCCTGCAGGACAGCGCCGACCGAGCCAGAAAGCGCAAAGCCCCCCAGCAGGGCGATCAACGTGAGCGCGAGCGCCAAGACAAACGGGTCAGGAACCCACCGCTCAGCCCACCGACTGAAAACCTCACCGACCCTCGCCAACATCGGGCCGACCCTAGCATCGTCGGGTCTAGGGCATCGCCTTTACGGGGTGGCGGCCGCCCGGCGGGCGTGCGTGGTGCGCCAATGTCGCCGGCGTAAGCACCTGGAATTGCTATCGCAGGGTCTGGCACGCAGTGTGCTCATTCGATGCGCATGCTCGCCACGGCGCATACCGCCTGTTTGATCGGCATCGAAGCGCATCCGGTTCAAGTCGAGGTTCGTCTCGGCGAGGGGCTACCGGGGTTCGATATCGTTGGGCTGCCCGAGCGCGCGGTGAAAGAGAGCCGTATTCGCGTGCGTGCAGCGCTCTCGTCGATCGGTTTTGCGTTCCCGCCGCGGCATCTGGTGTTGAATCTCGCGCCAGGGGATCTGCGCAAGACAGGGGCGGGGCTCGACCTGTCCATCGCGGCTTCTGTGCTTGCGGCATGCGGGGGCGTGTCACCCGCGCAGCTGTCGAGCACGTTGCTGGTCGGCGAGCTTTCGTTGTCGGGGGAGCTGCGGCCGGTGCGTGGGGTGCTTGCACTATTACGGAGCGCGCGGCCGGCAGGGCTTCACAACGCGATCATCCCCGAAGGCAACCGATCGGAGGCAATGCTCATCGAGGGGGTGTCGGTGCACACCGCTTCGCATGTGGGTGAAGTCGTTCAATGGCTCAATGGTGAGGACACACTCCCCGATGTCGTCGCGGGGGATGTGTGCATGGGGTTTGGTGGTCACGACGACGTCGATCGCGATCTCGGGGCCGTCCGCGGTCAGGAGGCGGCGAGGCGTGCCCTCGAGATCGCTGCGGCCGGCGGACACCACATGCTCCTCATTGGCAGCCCAGGGGCGGGGAAGACGATGCTGGCGCGCGCCCTCCCCTCGATCTTGCCGCCCCCTTCCGATGAGGAAGCGCTCGAAATTGCCACCATCGCAAGCACGGCGGGGCTTCGCGCGCCGCTCGTCCTCGCGGGTCGGCGGCGCCCTTTCCGCGCCCCACACCACACGGCAAGCGCAACCGCAATCGTGGGCGGAGGCGATCCGATTCGCGCGGGGGAGCTGACGCTTGCACATCGGGGGGTCCTGTTCCTCGACGAGCTCCCGGAGTTTCGGCGCGATGCCATCGAAACGTTGCGCACCACGATGGAGGAAGGCGAGGTGGTGATCTCTCGCGCGCGCCAGCGTGTGTGCCTCCCCGCGGAGCCGATGGTCATCGCCGCCATGAATCCTTGCCCGTGTGGCTACTACGGCGACCCAACCCGGTTTTGCCGGTGTGGTCCGTCGCAGATCGCACGCTATCGCGGGCGTGTCTCGGGCCCGCTGTTGGACCGGTTCGATCTTCAAGTCGCGGTCCCGCGGGTGAGCGCACGAACGATGCGCAAAGCCGCTCCGGGCGAACCGTCGTCAACGGTGCGCAAGAGGGTCGAGCAAGCCCGGGCGCGTCTCGCCTCCGCGGGAGCGCGTACCAAGCTCGAAGCACTTACCGAAGGCGTGACGAGCGAGGCGCTTACCTTGCTCGAGCTTGGAGTCGAGCGGCTCAAGATGAGCGCGCGTGCATATCTCAAGGCGCTCCGGATCGCCCACACGATCGCAGCGCTCGACGGGTCGGCCAAAGTTCAGCCCGCCCATACCGCCGAAGCCCTCCAATACCGCTTCCTCGACCGAGAGCCCGCCTGAGGCTCCCGATCGCGCCCGATATCCAACCCGAAACGAGACAAGGAGCACCCCAAAATGAAGCAATCACTCAAGGCGGTAGATGCCCTGCTGCAAAGCGTCGAGAAGCAATTTGGCAAGGGCGCCATGATGCGCCTCGGTGACCGAAAGGCCGAGCGGGTGCCGTGTATCCCCACGGGCTGCCCTTCGCTCGACGAGGCGCTCGGCTGCGGCGGCTATCCCAAGGGACGGGTCGTCGAGGTGTTCGGACCCGAATCGAGTGGCAAGACGACCCTCGCCCTGCATGCCATCGCGCAATGCCAAACGATGGGTGGCGTCGCGGCGTTCATCGACGCCGAGCACGCGCTAGATATCCACTACGCGCAAAACCTCGGCGTGGACGCCAAGGAGCTGCTGGTCAGCCAGCCCGATAGCGGGGAGCAGGCGCTCGACATCACGGAGATCTTGGTGCGAAGCGGGGCGGTCGACATCGTGGTGATCGACTCGGTGGCGGCGCTCGTGCCGCAAGCCGAGCTCGATGGCGATATGGGCGCCTCGCACATGGGCCTCCAGGCCCGCCTGATGAGCCAAGCGCTTCGGAAGCTCGCCGGTACAGCTCATCGGAGTGGCACGACGATCATGTTCATCAACCAGCTCCGTATGAAGATCGGCGTGATATTCGGCTCCCCCGAAACAACGACAGGTGGCCATGCCCTCAAGTACTACGCCTCCGTGCGCCTCGACATCCGCCGCATTGGCGCCGTCAAGCAAGGCGAGGAGGTTCTCGGCAATCGCACGCGGGTCAAAGTCGTGAAGAACAAGCTCGCCCCTCCCTTCCGAAAGGCCGAGTTCGACATCCGCTACGGCAAGGGCATCGATGCCGTTGGTGACCTGCTCGACCGCGCAGTCGCGGCGGAAGTTATCGAAAAGAGCGGCGCCTACTACCGCTTCGAAGGAAAAAATCTGGCCCAAGGGCGCGAGAACGCGCGCGCGGAGCTCGACAACAATAGCAAGATCCGGGAGCAGATCGCGGCTGCGCTGGCTCAACCTCCCGGTGGCGCGAAGCGTGCCGCCTGACCTAGAGACCGCACGGGTAAGCGCCGTCTAGCCACTTGTGAACCGGGCGCTTCCTGTTACAAGACGGGCGTGCGGTGTCTTGTCACAGGGGCCACCGGATTCATCGGGGGGGCGATCCTGCGCGGCCTACAAGCGGCCGGGCACGAGGTGGTCGCCTACGTGCGGGAAGGCTCTGACTCGAGGTCGCTCTCGGACGTCGAACGGATCGTCGGGGACCTCGCGGACCCCAACCGACTCGCCGTGGCTGCCGCCAACTGTGAAGCGATGGTTCATGCAGCCGGGATTGCGGACCCGGCGGCGGACCGCGAAACTCTCGGCTGGGCGCACGTGGCAGGGACCGAAAACGCGATCAACGCTGCCAAGAAAGCCAAGTGCCGGCGGATGATTCACATCTCGTGCGCGGACGTCACGCTCTATGATGGGCCTCGGTCGTTTTGGAACGAAGACGAGGCGCCGCCGGGACCCTTCGGCGCACTAGCCGAAACCAAGCTCTATTCGGAAGACCTGGTCCGGGTGTCCGGCAACCGAGACCTTCGAACGATCGTGTTGAGGCCAGCACTGGTCTGGGGCCCGGGCGATACGACTCATCTTCCAGGTTGGCAGGCCGAAGCTGCCAACGGTGGTGTGCGGTTGGTCGCGGGCGGAAAG
>JAPUKT010000415.1 GCA_027295555.1 Deltaproteobacteria bacterium | reverse complement strand
ACAAGCGACCCGGCAAGCTGGTGCGCCTTCTGAGCGAATGTCATGGGCGGGCCACCGGCGCGCGCCCACGCGCAAGAGCCTACGATTTTGACCTGGTAAGCATCCGCCGGGATGACCTGTGTGCCCATCGCGCGGAGCATCCCACCGTTCGATGCGAGCGTCTACGGGTAGACGAAATCTTTGAAGCTGACTCTGTAGAAGAGGGAGTACATGAGGGGCACGAAGCCTAGGGTGAGCATCGTCGAGAATGCGAGGCCGAACATGATGGCGACGGCCAGGGGTTGCCACATGGCCTCGCCGCCCGCGTAGAGCGGGATCAGGCTGGCAATGGTGGTCGCGGTGGTGAGCATGATCGGGCGGAACCTTTGTTGGGCGGCTTGGATGACGGCGTGGGGTGGGCTGAGGCCGTTTTCGGTTTGCTCGATGTCGATTCGGTCGATCAGCACGATGCCGTTGTTGATGACGATACCCGCCAGAGACACGATACCGAGCAACGTCATGAAGCCAAAGTACGAGCGCATGACGATGAGCCCGATCCCGACACCGACCAACGCGAATAGAATGGTCGCCAAAACGATTGCCGGCTTCCGCAGGGAGTTGAACTGCCAAACCAACAAGATGAGAATCACCATGCCTGCAATCGGGAGCTTTTCTACGATCGATGCGTTGGCCTTGCCCGAACCTTCGACCTCGCCGCCGAACTCGTAGCGATAGCCGATGCCCCATTCCTTCTTTTGCTCCTCGAGCCAGGGCTCGAGCTCCGCGATCACGTCGAAGGCGGTGACCCCTTCGACCGTTTCGCTGTCGATTGTGACGGTCGGATACCGGTCTCGCCTCAGGATCTCCCCCGGCTCCCATTCGAGCTCGCCCGAGGCGACTTGGGTCAGCGGCACCGAGGTTCCGTCTTGGGAAAACACGCTCAGGGTGGCCAAGCGATCGATGTTACGACGGCCTTCGGCGACAGACCTCAAGATGACGGGGATGATCTTGTCGTCTTCTCGGTACTGCGTCGTTTCGTAGCCACTCAGGAAGGTCTGAAGTGATGTGGCCACGTCTTCGTTGGTGATTCCGGCGCGGCGAGCTCGATCTTCGCTGACCTCGATCACCATCTTTTTTACCCTCGGACCCCAGTCGTCGCCGACGTTGCGGGTATCGGGGCGATCGGTGAGCCACTGTTTGACGGTGTCGGCGATTTCGAAAACCGTGTCCACGTCCTTGCCAGAGATCCGCACCTCAATCGGCTTCGTGACCGGTGGGCCGTTTCCTAGCGATCGAACGTAGGGGCGCACATCTGGGTATCGCTCGGTCACGTAGTGTTCGAGCTTGTTCATGATCTCGGGGACGACGGCCGGCGTGGTCGTGTGGATCATCGTTTCCGAGTACCGGGGCTTCGGTGCGTCCGGATTGTAGGTGAGCGTGAATCGCGGGGGCGTCGTGCTGACGAACGACGCCCAGTGGGTGATGCCATCTTTGTCTTCGCCCGCTAGCAGATCGCTTTGAATGTAAGAATCCATGTCTTCGATCATGGCTTCCGTCGTTCGGATCGCAGTGCCGGGCGGGAACGTAAATTCCGCGACGAAGAAATTGCTAGCCTGCGTGGGGAAGAAGATTTGAGGGACGAACTTGTAGAGCTGCATCCCCGCGAAGAACCCCATCACCGCAATCGCGATGCTGAGGACTGGATGCCGAAGGATCCCCATGATGGTTCGTCGGTAGAACCGATAGAAGCGCGAGTCGAAAGGGTCCTCGACGGGCTTGGGCTTCAAGAACCTGACGGCGAGGAGCGGGATCATGGTGAGAGCCAACACCCACGAGATCAGCAAGGTAATCGTCACCACTGAGAAAAGTACCCCAGTGTATTCACCGACTGCCGACTCGGCCAAACGAATCGGCAAGAAGGCCGCCGAAGTCGTCAGCGATGCGATCAGCAGGGGCACTCTCAGCTCTTTCGTGGCTCCAAGCGCGGCGGGAACGCCCTCGTCACCGGCAGCCATGCGTACCATGATCGATTCCGAGATCACGATCGCGTTGTCGACGAGCAGGCCGAGCGAGATGATCAGCGCGGCCAGCGACATCTGATCGATCTGGATGTCGAATATGCTCATGCCCCACATGGCGATGATCATCGTGGTGGGCACGAGGGTGGCGACCACCAATCCCGTGCGTAGACCGAGGGTGAGCACCATGACCACCAAGACGATCGCGACTGCTTGAAAAACACTCTCGAGGAAATCACTGACCTTCTTGTCAACAGCTGCTGGCTGGAAGTAGGTTCGGTAGAAGTCGACACCGTGGGGGTATTGCTCTTGGATGTACTGAAAGAACCCTTCGAGACGCTCCCCGAGTTGGATCAGATTCCCGCCCTCGGCCATCGACACGGCGAGGGTTAGACCTGCACGACCGTCCAGCCGCACGAGGCCTTCCGGCGGGTCCACGTAGCCGCGGGAGATGTCGACGATGTCCTCGAGGTAAACGAGCTCGTCGGTGTTGGGCAATCGGATGACATTTCGCCGAAGCTCGTCGACTGAAGCGAAATTGCCGCTCGGCTCGAGGGCGATCGATTCCGTCTCGACGTCGATCTCGCCCCCGGGCTGGATGATGTTGCGTTGCTGGAGACTGTCCTTGAGAAACTTTGGGGTCATCCCCAACCTGCTCAGCACCGCGTTGTTGTACTCGACGAACAGACGCTCCTCCTGGGCGCCGAGAATGTCGACTTTTGCCACGGACTCGATCCGTAGAATCTCATCGCGAATGTCGTCCGCGATCTCTTTGAGCTCCATGTAGGAAAACCCGTCGCCCGTCATGCTGAACATGATTGGATACACGTCCCCGAACTCGTCGTTGACGATCGGCCCCGTGATGTCCTCCGGTAAGCTGGGTGCGACGCTGTCGACCTTGCGTCTCAAGTCGTCCCAAATGGGACGCATGTCTTTGAACTCCTCGCGGATGTTCACATAGATGACCGACACGCCCGTCCGACTCTCGCTGTTCACCCAGTCGAGCTCCGGAATTTCTTGGACGACCTTCTCGATCGGGTCGGTGATCAGTTGCTCGATACGCTCGGGACTGGCCCCGGGGAAATACGTCGTGATCGTCGCCGTTCGAATGATGAATCCGGGATCCATTTGCCGAGGCGCGCCGAGGTACGCCCCAATCCCGGCGAACAACAGAACGACAATCAACGTTCCCGTGACCGTGCGTCTCTCGAGAGCGAATGAGGTCAAGCTCATGGCATCCCGGCGGCCTCAGTGGAGGGTCCCGGCGGCGCCACGTTGTCGGGCTCCGACCCGGGCTTCGGCGGAACACGCACCTGGAGGCCGTCATAGATGCGGCTCACTCCGGCGGTGACCACCAGGTCTCCGGGGCTTACGCCACCCCGAATCTCCATTCCGTCGGAGAGGATCTCGCCCACTTCCACTGGGCTCCGGTGCACCACGCCCAAGCCGTCGGACGTCTTTTCAAGCTTGTAGACGAATCGTCCTTTTCGATCCTCTCCGACGGCGCTGATCGGCAACGCGTACTTTGGCCCGTGCCCCTCCGACGCGAATACGAAGGTCACGTCTGCAGCCATACCTGCCCTCACTAGACTTTCGCCTTCGGTGAGACGTACGGTGATCGGAAATGTCGTTGCGCCGCTGATGCTCGCCACGCCGACCTCAGTGACCTCGCCCGAGAGCACCTTCCCGCCGAGCACATCGAACCGCACCTGCGCCGCGTCCCCCTTCCGAATGCTTCTGATGACGGACGCGGGCACCGAGACGCTCACCTCGATCTGCTCTCCGGCGAGGAGCGTGGCGACCAGCTCCCCTGCCTGCACGTATTCGTTGACCTCGATGTCGACGGTGGCAATCGTGCCGGTCTCGGGTGCTTTCAAATGGGTGTACCCCAGCTGGCGTTGTCGAAGCTTCACTCGTTGATTGGCGGACGTCAGGCCCGCTCTTGCGGAGTCATATGCTGTGCGGTCGGCGTCCAAGTCTTGTGCTGACGCGTTCTGGTTCTCGTAGAGGGCTCTCGTTCGCTCGTAGGTCGCCTTGGCGTTGCGCTCCTGCGCACGAGATTGCGCTGCCGACGCTTGAGCGTTCTGCAGCTGAAGAGAGTAGTCTGCAGGCTCCATCCGCGCGATGGTCTGACCCTTCTTGACGGTGTCGCCGACGTTGATCGGAACCTCGAGCACCTGCCCGGAGACTTGGAAGCTCAGTCGGCTCTCTCGCCCAGCCTTCGCCACGCCCGAGTAGGTGCGCTGCTTGGCCGCATCGCTTCCCTCGACGATCACATAGCGGACGGGCCGGATGACCTCGGGCTCTTCGGCTTTGTCCTCGCAACCTGCGATCGTGAGCAATGCCGCAACCGCGACGAAGATCGATTTCTTGTGCATCAGTTGGGCTCCGGTGGATTGAGTTGCATCGGTTCGTTGCCCGTCGGCGCAGGCCGGCGCAGGTGCTTCCTTTGGGCGGCGAAGGCGTCGAGTCGCTTGAGGAAGTCGTCGCGCTCCTCCTCTGTGCCTTCGAGCGAGAAGGCCCCGGCCGCCCTTTGGGCCCGAAGGCCGTCGATCAAGAAGTCATAGCGAGCGTTGGCAGCTGCAAGCGCGGCGCCGAGGGCCTGGTTCTGTGCGTCGACTAGCTGAATGATGTCTGCCGCGCCGCGTTGATAGAGGTCGGTTACGAGCTCGAGGTTGCGCGCCGAAGCTTCGGCCGCGTCGGCGCTCAGGGAGATGTTGGCGTACGACGCGCCTGCTTGATGCAGCGCCGAGCGCACATCGGCTTCGAGACGCTGTGCGATGATCGCACGGTCGGTTTGAAAGCGGTCGATCTCCCGGAAGGTTCGACGGATTCGCGCGTAGTTCGAGCCGCCGTCGAGAAGAACCAGCGATGCGACGCCACCCACATTCCAAGTAAAGGTTTGTCGTCCGGGAAGGATTTCGCCGGTCATGGCATCAATGGGTTCACTTCCCACGCCGCCCACATACGGAATGTGGGTG
>JAPUKT010000414.1 GCA_027295555.1 Deltaproteobacteria bacterium | reverse complement strand
TCAGTCTTTCCATCACACCATCCCGACGGGCGTCACGGTGACGCGCTGTCCGGAGAACGCAGCGTTGCCCGTGAGTGGATCGATCGCCTGGTCGTCGGTGAGGTCGTTGACGCTGACCCCGGGGTAATTGGAAGCGATTCTCAGCTGCACGCCATCGCGGTCGTGGCCAAAGCCGTGTGGCAAGCTCACGACGCCGGCCATCATGTCGTCAGTCACTTCGGCGGGCGCAGTGACCTGACCAACCCTCGAACGAACCGTCACCATCGCCCCCGATTTCACACCTAGGCGCTCCGCATCGGTCGAGCTGATCATCAGGGTGCAACGCGGCTTGCCCTTCATGAGCCGCGAGGTGTTGTGCATCCACGAATTGTTGCTGCGGAGGTGGCGTCGGCCGATCAGCAGCAGCGGGTCGCCTCTGTCCGTTGCCTTCGAGGCAAACCGTGCGTGGAGCCTGTCGAGGTCTTCGACGAACAGATCGGGCGCGATGTCGATCGGCCCATGCTCTTCGGGAAGCGTGTCAGGTAGTGTCGGCTGCAAGGGACCGAAGTCGACGCCATGCGGTTGCTTCTTCAGCTTCGCGAGCGACACTCCTGGACCGAACGGCTTGAGGCGCTGGCCGTAGGGCCCGAGGCGCAGACCGAGGTCGAGCACCCGCTCCGGGCCGGCCTTCTGGATAGCCCGCGCTGACAAGTACTCTTTGCTCAGCTTTCCGTGGCGCTTGCCTGCGAGCCGGCAGGTGAGCTCGCTGAGAATCTGCCAGTCGTCAAGCTCGCCCTTCTTGAGCTCGAAGAGCGGCGGAGAGTAGTTCGCGCTGTTGCGGACCGCCACGAGGTAGAGCGCGAGGTCGTAGTGACTTCGCTGGATCGGCGACAGTGGTGGCAAGATGATGTCGGCGTGCCGACTCGTTTCGTTGATGAAGAAGTCGATCGCGAGGATGAAGTCGAGCGACTCGAACGCCCGATCGAGCTGTCCTCCGTTCGGCGTCGACAAGATCGGGTTCCCGGCGAGCGTCACCATCGCGCGAATTTGGCCCTCGCCCTCGGTCAGGATCTCTTCGGCCATCACCGATGAGGGAAGCTCGCCACCGAACTCCGGAAGCCCCCGGACGCGGCTCCTCCAGCGCCCGTAGGAGCCTCGGCCAAGGCCAAAGCCCCCGATCTTCTTCAGGGTGTCGATCGCCGGCGTCGCGAACATCGAGCCACCTGGCTCGTCGAGATTGCCGGTGAGCGCGTTGAGGGCATTGATGAGCCACATGCACTGCCCGCCGAACTCCTGCGTGCACGCTCCCACCCGCCCGTAGGCGACGGCTTTCGGCGCTTCCCGGAACTCGCGCGCCAAGCGCTTTGCGGTTTCGGCTGGGACACCGGTGACCGCGGCGGTTTGCTCTGGCGGATAGGACTTGGCGATCTCGATCATGCGGTCGACGTTCTTGGTGTGCTCGGCAAGTCGTCCCAGGTTGACCCCCGCCGCCGTGACTTCGTGTAAGAGGCCCAGCAGGAAGAGCGCATCGGTGCCTGGCGTGATGAATACGTGCTCGTCCGCGATTCGGGCCGTCTCCGATCGTCGTGGGTCGACGACGACGACCTTCCCACCCCGCTTTTGAATCGCTTCGAGCCGCTTCTTGATGCCAGGCGCCGACATGAGGCTGCCGTTCGATGCGATTGGGTTCGCGCCGATCAGCATCATGTAGTCGGTGCGATCGACATCCGGGATCGGGAAGCGCAGTTGATGGCCGAACATGAAATACGAAGCCAGCATCAGCGGCCACTGATCGCACGAGCTCGCTGAGAAGCGGTTCTTGGTGCCGAGCGCACGGAAGAACGCGGGACCATAGACGAGAGTGCCAAAGTTGTGGGCGTTCGGATTTCCGAAGTAGAGGCCGACGGCGTTGCGTCCGTGCTTCTCCTGAATCTCGTGGATCCGATCGATGGTTTCGTCGAAGGCTTCGTCCCAGGAGATCGGTTCCCAGCGGTCGCCGACCCTGCGCACGGGCTGCTTCAACCGGTCGGGGTCGTCATAGATGTCTTTGAGCGCCGTTGCCTTTGGGCAGATGTGTCCGTGGCTGAATACGTCACGCTCGTCCCCGCGAATGGAAGTGACTTGGTCGCCATCGACTTCGATCTCGAGTCCGCATATTGCCTCGCAGAGGTTGCAGGTGCGGTAGTGGGTGGTGGTGTTGCCGCTCATCCGCCAAGCATACCCGAGCCTGGGCACAGGAGTAACCGGCCTTTTTCAAGCCCCTTTGTCCCTGTCCTTCGTTGCTGCCACGAAACGAAGGCGCAAGTCGTAAAGGATCTCGCCTATCAGGCGCTCCTCTTCACCTGTGAGGTTGCCCCGCGTCTTTTCTTCGAGGAGCGCGATGCAGTCGATCGATTGCTTGGCGTGGGCGAGGCTCACGGTGGCGTCCTCGGCATCGG
This sequence comes from Deltaproteobacteria bacterium, assembly GCA_027295555.1. GTDB lineage: Bacteria > Myxococcota_A > Polyangia > Polyangiales > Houyiibacteriaceae > SG8-38. Next base: position 11,299 of record JAPUKT010000414.1, on the reverse strand, counting down.
GGAGCTTTCCGAGATGCATCGACGCCGAGGTGCTTAGAGACAAGACCAGCGTGTTGAAGTCGATGTCCGGCGCCTTCGTGTGGTCCTCACCCATGGGTCACTCCCGGGGCGGTGCGTCTTTCGACTCACCCGGATCGATCTCGACGCGCTCGCAGGCCCCTTCTTTGTCGGCCAGCTCGGCCAGGTGCTTCTCGTATTGCTCTTTCGAGATCAAGCCCTTCGCGATGTTCCGCTCGATGATGCGCTTGTCGACTAGTTTATCTTCCAAAGGTGACATGCGGCCGAGTGTAGATTCGACGCCCCTCCTGTCAACTGACAGTCCCCTTTTCCTCAGGGTTAACCCCTCGTAGAAGGGGACTGTCCCCTTTTTGTAAGTTTGAGGCACTTTGGGGGGTATGATCTTTGGATGGTGTTGAAGGGGGTGACACCGTCGGCGGATCAGCTGCGCGAGCTCGAGATTCTCGTGCGCTCCCACCATCCTCTTCTCTTGGTGGATACTGTCGAGGAGGACCGCGTTCACCTGCTCTTGCATCATGCAGCGGAGCATCTCGATCTACCGCTCTTTTCGTGGACGCAGGTGACGGGGATCTGCCGCGAGCTTCCCGAGCCTGGGAAGACCCCGGAGAGCGGGCCGCCGCAAAAGGCGCTCGCTTTCATCGACCGGTCGAACCTCGAAGCGATCTTTCATCTGCGCGGCCTCGGGCCGTACCTCCACGAGCCCCCCGTCATCGCCCAGCTCAAGAGCATCCACAATAAGTACTTCCAGCATCGCGGGGCGATCGTGTTGTCCGGGCAGGACATCGACATACCCTTGGCCCTGAAGCACCTCTTCACACCGCTCGAGCTCGAGGCGCCGACGCCGCAGGTGTATCACGCATTCGTGAAGTCGGTGCTCCAAGACCTGGCGCAACGGGTTCAGCTGAAGATCGAGCTCTCGAGTGTCGACGTGTCCAAGCTCTTGGCCGCTCTCCACGGGCTGACCTTCTTCGAGATCCAAAAGATCATCACACAGGCCGTCGTCGAAGACGGGGTGCTTGGCCGTCACGACATCGATCGGATCCTCGAGGCGAAGCGACAGATCATCGAGCGGTCGGGCGTGCTCGAGTACTTCCCCCACGCACACCGGATGGGTGAGGTGGCGGGTCTCGACGAGCTCAAGGGTTGGCTTCGTAAACGGCAGGCTGCCTTCGAAGATCCCGGCCGCGCTAAAGAATACGGCCTCACACCTCCGAAGGGGCTGCTGCTGATCGGCGTACAAGGATGCGGAAAGAGTCTTTGTGCCAAAGCGGTCGCTGCCGAGTGGAAGCTCCCGCTGATCCGGCTCGACCCATCGAACCTCTACAATCGTTACGTCGGCGAGAGCGAGAAGAACCTCAAGCGTGCGATCCGGCTTGCCGAGGCGATGGCGCCGGTCGTGCTGTGGATCGACGAGATAGAAAAGGCGTTATCACAAGAAGACGCGGACGGCGGCCCGGCCCAGCGGATCTTCGGCACGTTCCTCGGCTGGCTCCAAGACAAGAAGGAAAGCGTCTTCGTCATTGCCACCGCGAACGACATCTCGAAGCTTCCCCCGGAGCTTCTGCGCAAGGGACGCTTCGACGAGATCTTTTTCGTCGACCTACCCAACAGCGAGGCCCGCCGACGCATTTTCGAGATCCATCTCGAGCGACGAAAACGTGACCCCACCAAGTTCGACTTGATCCGCTTGGTTGATATGACCGATGGCTTCAGTGGCGCGGAGATCGAACAGGCGGTCGTCTCCTCGCTATACACCGCATTTTCCCGCCAGGAAGATCTGACGACGGAGGCGATCGCCGAAGAGATCGAGCTGACGAAGCCGCTGTCGGTGACGATGGCCGAGCGAATCGACGCTCTGAGGGCGTGGGCAAAGGACCGAGCAGTCTTCGCCGGCTAGTCGGACTACCTCGCTGGCGAGCTCGTCGACTGATCAGCCAGCCGCGTTGAGCTCTCGCTGGTTGTATTCGTGCTGGTCGCTGATGCCCTCGAGGGTCGTCTTGGCGACGAACGCTTCGAGCTTCTTGCGAATCAAAGGCACTTTTGCGCTGACCTCGAACTCGGTGTCGTACGTACAGCCGCTCCCGTTCGGGGAGATGGTGATGTTGGAGTCGATCTTTCCGGGCGTCCCGACGACATCGATGTGACTCTTGCAGGTCTTCTTGTCGCCGGCGTCCCGCCATTCCAGTCGTTCGATGATCGTGTTGGTCGACTTGAAGAGCCTCTTCGCGAATCCGGGTAGGTCGCTTTCGACGTCTCGGGTGGCGGTGATCGTCTTTGTCCCCCCAGCTTCGTCGACCTGAACGCGAATGTTCTTTTCTCCGAGCGCCTCGCTGCGCTTCTTGATTACGTCCGGGTCCGTCATGAACCGGTACACGGTGTCGATGTCTTGCGAGTAGTCGATTGAGAATCTCGGCATTTCCAGCTCCCGTTACGAGACGGCTCAGGGTAACACGGATGTCGCGGGGAGATCGACCAGCCTAGCCGCCCAACACCAGGTTGAGAATCACGTTGGCGATGGCGAAATACACGATGAGCCCGAGGACATCGACGACCGATGCGATAAGTGGCGTTGATGATACCGCTGGGTCCAGGCCGACACGCTTGATGAGGAGGGGGAGCAGGGAGCCGATGATCGTGCTCATTGTGACGATCGCGAGGATACTCAGCCCAACGGCCGTGGCGATGTTCACCGGCGCTACGGTCTCGCCAGCGAGCCACCCGCGCGCGAACCCCATCAGGCCGAGAGCGATCCCCAGCGAAAGCCCGATCAAGAGCTCACGCGACAACACTCGCACCCAGTCCCGCAGCTCGAGCTCGCCGACCGCCATCGCCCGGATGATCAGGGTCGACGACTGCGAGCCGGCGTTTCCACCTGATGCGATGATCAGGGGGATGAACACGACGAGCTCGAGCGTCGCCTGCAGGATGTCCTGGTTTTCGCGAATCACCGTAGCCGTCAAAAGCTGCGCGACGAAAAGCACCACGAGCCACGACCCGCGTTTCCACACGAACTCGCCCCATCCGGTCTGAAAATACGAGTCTTCGAGCGGCACGACGCCACCCATCTTTTGGGCGTCCTCGGTGGCCTCTTCGATGACGACGTCGACGACATCATCGACCGTGACCACCCCGAGCAAGCGCGACATGTCATCGACGACGGGCAGGGCGGCCAAATCGTAGCGTGCGATCTCGTGTGCCGCCTTCTCCTGGTCGTCGGACGGCGACACGAAGAACACGTTTTCCGTCATGATCTCCGCAAGAGCCTCACCGGGCTCGCTCAGGATCAAGTCACGAAGCGAGACGACCCCCAGCAGCTCCTCGTCCGGGCTGCAAACGTAGATGTAGTACAGGATCTCCGCTTCACCTTTGCGTCCGACGCGCCGCGCCGCCTCCATCGCTTCCCACACCTTCGTTTCGGGCGGCAGGGAAACGAACGCGTTCGTCATGATGCCGCCCGCGGTCTCGGGCTCGTATCGGTCGAGCTCTCGAACCTCTTCGGCGGCTTCCGGTTCTTCGCGGGCTAGCGCGGCGAGGAGCGCCTGAGCGTCTTCCTCGTCGAGCTCCTGCAGCAGATCGACGCGGTCGTCAGGGTCCATCTCACCGAGCAGCTCGACCGCTCGCGCCGTGTCGATCGCATTGAAGACCAACACCTGACGATGCGGCGAGAGTCGCTCCACGACGTCTGCGGCAGCCTCCGCGGGAAGCGCACGAACCAGTGCGACCGCCTCTCGGGCGGACAGATCCTCGAGGAGCTCGGCGATGTCCTCCGGGTGGAACTCGGAGACCGCCTCGCGAACGGCAGCAGGACCGTGGGCGATCGCGTCTTGGAGGTCTGGTCCTATGAGAGTCGCCAACCGCATTGCGGCCCGATTCTGGCGCATGCTCGGTGCCGCTGCAGCAAAAATCGTTCTAAAGCGTCTTCTGCGAGTGGTCCTTGCCGTCGAATCGAAGAGCGGTCGGCTTGTCATCGACGACGGTGTGAATCTCGACGGGCCGTGTCCAGACGCGGCATAGCGCCTTGCAGACTTCCTTGGCCCAGTCGAGGCGTAGATCCGATCCTTGGTGCGTGTGCTCTAGCAGAAGCTCCGAGCGGTTTCCGTGGTTCGCATCAACTACCGAAATGATTGGGTTGCCCGCGTTGGTGAGCGTGGTGAGCAGCTGCCCCTTCACCTCTTGGAACTGTCGGCTTTCGATTTCCCAGCGATCGTTTCGTTGGTTGTAACCAAACGAGTAGAGCTTCTGGTCGGCGACGAAGTCCTCGGTGAGGTACTCATCGATGAACGTCACGTCGTTGTAGATCGCTCGCACTTCGAAGATCTTTTCGCGCCCGAGGCCCGTGCGTCGATTCCAATGACGCCGAACCTCGAAGTCGTTGCAGTCGTCCCATTCTTTTCCGAACTGCCCCTTGTTCCATCGGTCTTCGATGTGGCGGAAGAGCTCGATTCCGAGCTTGTACGGGTTCAACTGCCCAGGCGCCGTGGCGAGGACGCTGGCGCAGCGGTCGGCATAGTCGACGATCTCGCTCGCGTCGCAGATGTTCTCCGTCATGAGGCGGGAGTGCCAGTAGCTCGCCCAGCCTTCGTTCATGATCTTCGTTTGCATCTGGGGCAAAAAGTAATAGGCCTCGGCACGCACCACCGTGAGGCATTCACGTTCCCACCGCTGTACCGGGGCCTGCTCGAGCAGGAACCCCAACACGTCGCGGTCCGGCGCATTCGGGAACCGCTGCGCCTTTTCTTGCTCTTCCGCGAGCTTCCTCTTTTGTGATTCGACGAACTCTTCGGGATTGATGAACGACTCCATGTACTCACGGTCCACGCGGAGGAGGGGTACCTCGGGTGGCTCCTCAGGCTCGTCTTCTTCCGACGTGCTCGGTGTCGTCAGCTTGGGCAAGAAGGGCTTTTGCGGATCGATGAGGTTTTCGAGGCTCAGACACGCGTCGATGAACTGCTCGACGGTTTCGAGCCCGATCCGGTTCGCCCACTTTCGGATGATCGCCCCATGATTCGCCAGAGTGTCGATCCACTTCCGCACGTCGGACCCGTCTTTCGGGTCGCGCCCTTGGCTCGTCATGCGAAAGCAGAAGTTGTTCTTGAAAAAGTCGCTGTGCGCGTAGACGTGTGCCATCACGAGCTTTTGGTCGACCAAGCCGTTGCCCTCGAGCAAATACGCGATCGCCGGGTTGTTGTTGATCACCAGCTCGTAGATCTTCGAGAGGCCGTACTCGTGGCTCTTGCTGAGCCTTTCGTATTCCATGCCCCAGCGCCAATGCGGGTAGCGGGTAGGGAAGCCGCCGTATGCAGCGACCTCGTTCATCTGGTCGTAGCTCAGGACCTCGAAGATCATCGGAAAGAAGTCCAAGCCCACGCTCCGCGCGAACCCTTCGATCCGGAATTGCTCCTCGCGAAGGTAGTTCGGAAGCGCGGTTTTCAGGGCGAACTGGGCCACCTACTATTTCCCTTTCCCCAAGAACTCCCGGATCGACTCCACGATGGCGTCGCGGTCGTTGATTTCGCTCGTGATCAACTGATCGTCGTCGGAAAAGTGCTCTTTCAGGTCTTTGATGAACTGGCCCGACCCGTAGGGGCTGTCGACCTGGCCGTAACAAAAGACATTCGACGCGGGCAGCAGGAGCTTCTTCAGAATGTCGACGCACAGGAGCGTGTCATCGACACTCCAGTTGTCTCCATCCGAAAAGTGGAATGGATAGATGTTCCACTGCGACGCGGGGTAATCCCGCTCGATGATGTCGGCTGCCAGACGATACGCAGAAGAGATCATCGTCCCGCCCGACTCGCGCGTTCGGAAGAACGTGTCGCGATCAACTTCGCGTGCCGCCGCGTCGTGGATGATGAATCGTGTTTCGATGCCCTTGTATTGACGACGCAGCCATGTGTCGATCCAGAAGGACTCGATCCGCACGATCTCTTTTTGCTCGTCGCCCATCGAGCCCGAGACGTCCATCATGTAGAGGATCGCGGCGTTGACGACCGGCTCCTCTTCGGTCTTCCAGGACTTGTATCGCATGTCGTCCCGGGTCGGGATGATCACCGGCCGCTTCGGGTCATACGTCCCGAGCGCGATCTGTCGCCGAAGCGCGCTTCGGAACGTGCGCTTGAAGTGTCGAAGCGAGTTAGGCCCAACGTTGCGCACGACTACGTAGCGGTCTTTCTTGTCGACAATCGCGCTCTTGCCCTTGTTCTCGATGTTTGGGAGCTCGAGCTCCTCGCCGAGGATGTCAGCGAGCTCATCGAGGGTGAGCTCGATTTCGAGCGCGTGATCACCCGGTTGATCGCCTGCTTTGCGCTGGCCGTCGCCGTCCTGCGGGCTCCCCGATAGCGGATCGCCAGGCTCGCCATCGCCTTGGGCGACCCCTCCTTGTTGCTTGTCGCTGAAGCGAAGCCTTGGGATGTCGATGTGGGGGATCGGGATCGACACCAAGTCTTTGCCCTGCCGCCCGAGCAACTCACCCTTCGAGATGTATTTGCGAAGGTTCTGCCGAATCCTCCCACGAACGATGTTGCGGAACCGGGAGTGATCCTGGTCGATTCGCAGAGACAAACCTTACTCCTTTACATCGCCCCTCGCGAAGATGCTGGCCACGTAGGCGAGCACGTCCGTCGCCGACGCTTCGTTGTACCCATAGTACTTGATGAGCCGGTTCTTGATGATGTCGATCTTGTCCTGCGTCTCTTTGTCGATGACGTTCGACACGAAGCTCGAGAGCTTGATCGAGTCTTTCTGGTCCTCGAAGAGCTTCATTTCGAGCGCGCGACGCAAGCGGTCGTTGGTTTCATAGGTGAACTTCTTCCCTTCGAGCGCCAGGTGGCCGATGAAGTTCATGATCTCGCGCCGGAAGTCGTCCTTACGCGCGTCGCTGATGTCGATCTTCTCTTCGATCGACCGCATCAGCCGTTCATCTGGCTCTTCGTCTTTGCCTGTGTACTTGTTCTTCACCTTCTGTTTCATCAGATAGGCGCGGATGTTGTCGATGTAGTTCGCGGAGAGCCGGCCGATCGCATCTTCGTCCGCGCTGATCGCTCGCTGCACTTCGTTCTTCACGATCTCGTCGTACTCGGCTTTCACCACGCTGATCAGCTCCCCATAACCCTTTCGTTGATCGTCGGTGACCGTGAGTGATGCGCTCAGCCCCTTTTCGAGCTCGTTCAACACCATGAACGGGTTGATGTAGCCTTCGTTGCCCTCGCGTACGAGCGCGTTGCTGATCTTGTCCTGCACGTATCGGGGCGACATCCCATCGAGGCCTTCGCGGCTCGCCTCCTTGCGGAGCTCCTTCACGTTGTCTTGCGTGTACCCAGGAAGGATCTTGCCATCATAGAGCTTCAACTTTTGCAACAGTGCGAGCTGATGCTTCTTCGGCTCTTCGAGCCTCGTCAACACCGCCCACATCGCGGCCACCTCGAGGGTGTGCGGCGCGACGTGCTTACCCCGCAACCGCTCCGCACTGAAGTCCTTTTGATAGATCTTGATCTCCTCGTTCATCTTGGTGATGTACGGGATGTCGATCTTGATGGTGCGGTCGCGAAGTGCCTCCATGAACTCGTTGTTGATCAGCTTCTTGTACTCCGCCTCGTTCGTGTGGCCGATGATCACCTCATCGATGTCGGTCTGAGCGAACTTTTTCGGCTTGATTTTGTGCTCTTCGGTCGCCCCGAGGCGGTCGGACAAGAACGCGACGTCCAGCTTCAGCACCTCGACGAACTCCACGATCCCCCGGTTGGCGATGTTGAACTCCCCGTCGAAGTTGAACGCCCGCGGGTCGGAGTCCGAACCGTACTCGGCGATCTTCCGGTAGTTGATGTCGCCGGTGAGCTCGGTCGAGTCTTGGTTCTTTTCATCTTTGGGTTGGAAGGTCCCGATGCCGATGCGGTCTTGCTCGCTCAAGACGAGGCGCTTCACCTTGGTGTGGTTGCTCATCACCTTCGACCAGTTGCCGTCGTAGCGCTCGAGCAGGTTGCGGAAGATGAAGCGGCAGGCGGGGTTGAGCTCGCCCCGCACGTCCACGCGCCTGCGATCGTCCCCCAAACGAAGCTCTTGGATCGCTTTCTGGCGCCACCCGGGTGGAATCAAACGAAGCGGCTCGTCGTGCATCGGACATGGGAAGGCATCGTCGCCGCCCGCGAGATCGGTCTCCTCGAGATTGGTCCACTCGTACGTGTAGAGCGCACCCTCGGGCGTCTTCGAGTAACGCTCCAAACCCTTCTTCAACAACCGCGCGATCGTGCTCTTCGAAGAGCCCACCGGGCCGTGCAAAAGGATGATTCGCTTCTCGGGTCCATACCCTTGCGAGGCGGCATGAAGAACATGCACCAAACGCATGAGCGGAATGTCGAGCCCGTAGATCGCGTCTTTTCCGTTCTCGATCGGATCTTTGAAGAACGGATAGCGAATGAGCTTCTTCTTGTTGTCGATGTACTCTTCTTCGCCGTAAGACACGATCATGTCGTAGAGCCGTTGGAACGCATTGCGCGTCACCTGCGGGTGCTCTCCTACGATTTGAAGGTAGTCTTCGAACGAGCCCTCCCAGTGGAGATCTTGGTATCGTTCGTAGTCTTGCAGGGCAGCGATCTGCTTGACCATTTCCCCCATGGGCGACCCTCCTTAACTATAAGAGTATCACTAACGCGGATCCTTGTAAGCTTTCTGTTCAGTGTGTTGAAACTCACACGTGTAGCCAGTTAACTGTAGGGCCCTTTCTAGCGAAGCCAAGCCGCAATGCAGGTGGCGACCACACATATGAAAACGAGCCAGCGAAGCGCCGCGACAGGCACCTTGAGCATCACTTTGACACCGAGTCGTGCGCCGATGATTGACGCGACGGCAAGCACGATCGCAGGCGTCCAGGAGATCTGCCCGGCCCACACGAAGATGCCAAGCGCGACAGTACCGAACGCCAGCGTTGCGACGAGCTTGATCGCGTTGGCGCTCACGAGGTCGTGGCGCAGGGTTCCGACCAACACGCTGAGCAGCACGAAGCCCACACCGGCCTGGATGAAGCCACCGTAGAGCCCTGCCAAAAAGAGGCCCACGTATGCCCGGGGCGCCTCCTGTGTTGCGAGCGGCGGCCCCTCGGGAGCGATCAGGGTTTGCTTCCGAAACGCGATCAAGCCCGCCATGACGGCCATCGTGACTAGCATGATGGGCTTCAGGAGCTCGCGTGGGATCTTCGTAGCAATGAGTGCGCCAACCGCCGCACCGAGGACGGTCGGGATCATGATTGGGACCAGCGGCGACGTGTCGAGCTTGCCATGACGGTGTAGCGCAACGGATCCCGTGATGCTTTGCGTGACAACGCCCAGGCGATACGTCCCGTTCGCGACGTCGGCCGGAAGCCCAAGCGCGATCAGTACGGGTAAGACGATCATGCCACCGCCTCCGGCCACGACGTTGATCACCGTCGCAAGCATTCCAGCCGCTGCGAGAATCGCGAGGCCTTGGTAACTCAGCTCCTCCATCGGTTGCCGCGCGGACTATAGCCGGTTTCGTTTCTCGGTACCCGAGGTGCCAAAGCGTGTTACCGTCGCCTCGAAGTGAAGAAGACTTATGTCTTGGACACCAACGTGGTTCTTCACGACCCGTTAGCTGTCTATAAATTCGAGGACAACAAGGTCGTTCTTCCGATCTTCGTCATCGAAGAGGTCGATCAGTTCAAGAAGGAATTGAGCGAGCTTGGACAGAACGCACGACACGTCGCGCGCATCCTCGACGACCTTCGCAATCAAAACGGCCGCACCCTCGATCAAGGCGTTCCGCTCGAAAGCACTGGCGGCGAGCTTAGGGTCGCGGTCCCAGCCGAATCGATGCCTCGAAGTGGCCATGGCCCAGGGGAAATGGACCGCGCGATCCTCCAAATGGCCCTGAAGCTCCGGGACGACGAGCCCGATATGCCGCTGATCTTCGTCACGATGGATACGAACCTCCGCATCCGCGCCGACGCGCTCGGGTTGCGTGCCGAGACGTACGAAGGGGGCAGAGTCTCGATCGACGAGCTCTACTCCGGTGTCTGCACCATCGATGTCGACGCCGGCGTCGTCGACCGGCTAGCGGGGCGCGAGTTGGTCGATGCCAGTACGCTCGATGCCAAGCTCTACCCGCACGCTGGTGTCGTATTGCGAGAGCACGAACGCCCGCGGCACACGGCGCTCGGTCGCTACGATCCCAAGAGCGGGACGGTGGTGCCGTTGCGTGTCGGTAGCGAAGGCGTGTGGCACGTTCGGCCGCGGAACCTCGAGCAGTACTTCGCACTCGACATGCTCCTTTCGTCGGATGTGCACCTGGTGACTCTCGTCGGCAAGGCCGGCACCGGGAAGACCTTGCTCGCGATCGCCGCGGGCCTCCAGTCGGTCGTGCAGGACGGCACCTACGGCCGCATGTTGGTGTCCCGACCGATCTTTCCGATGGGTCGCGACGTCGGATATTTACCCGGCACCGTCGAAGAAAAGCTCAATCCCTGGATGCAGCCGATCTTCGACAACCTCGAGTACATCTTCAGTAGCGGTCGCGGGCGTATGTCCGAGCACCGCAACTACGAAGAGCTGCTGGTATCCGGGGTCATCCAGATCGAGCCGCTCACGTACATTCGCGGTCGTTCTCTCCCGAATCAGTTCTTGGTCGTCGACGAAGCCCAGAATCTCACCCCACACCAGGTGAAGACCGTCATCACCCGGTGCGGTGCGGACACGAAGATCGTGCTCACGGGCGATCCCTACCAAATCGACAACCCGTACGTGGATGCGGCTAGCAATGGTCTAGTCGTCGTCGCGCAGCGCTTTCAAGATGAAGATATCGGCGCGCACATTACACTGGTGAAGGGTGAACGAAGTGAGCTGGCAGAGCGCGCGACGCAACTTCTATAATCGGGCGGAGCCCCGGTCTGACACGCCGCAGCTCCGGCTGCAGGCCGAGCTCGATGTCGCGTTGAGGCGCCTTCATGGAAGGGCCGGGCAGCTGATCGGGGCAACCACACACAGCGATCCTGGAGAGCGCGATCGGCTTGTGGCTGCGGTGGCCCGCGGCGAGCACGCCAAACCCCGCTGGAAGTGGCGGCCGGTGCCCGTCGAAACGAGCGTGTGGCGCGAGCTCGATCGCGCCCAGCATCTGGCCGAACGATCGGTGGCGTCCGCGCTCTATCTACCTCGTCTCGAAGAGCTCGAGACCGAGCTCTTGCTCTTGGAGTCGCTCGGGCAAAGCAAACGCGTTCGCCCGATGGCGGCGCGGCTCTTCGGTACTGGGGCCGAGCGGGTATTCGAGGATGACCCGA
>JAPUKT010000413.1 GCA_027295555.1 Deltaproteobacteria bacterium | reverse complement strand
CCACTCCCGACAGCACCAAGACCCGGTGTTCGTCGTCCGAGGATCGCTCTTCGATCCGTTCCAGATCGCGCATTGCAGTGTCCATCTCGCGTCTCGCCTTGCCCCTTTGTTCGGGTTTACGAGACTTCTTGGGAAGCGGCTAAAAAACAGCACTTCGAGACCGCTGAGAGCGCGTGCAGGGGCCTTGGTCGCGTGGTAGCTTCGCGCCGGCGTTGCGCTCAGGCGAGCAGCGCGTGGGAGCAATAGTTCATGGCGGAATCTCCACAGGAGCAGCCGGTCACGCTCGAAGACGAGATGCGGCGCTCGTACCTCGACTACGCGATGAGCGTCATCATCGGGCGTGCGATTCCAGACGTTCGGGACGGCCTCAAGCCCGTTCACCGGCGGATTCTCTACGCAATGAAAAACGAAGGCCTACTGCACAACCGTCGTTACTCGAAGTGTGCTGGTGTCGTCGGCGAGGTCCTCAAGAAATACCATCCACACGGCGATACGGCGGTTTACGACGCCCTGGTTCGCATGGCGCAGGATTTCTCCATGCGATACCCGCTGGTCGACGGCCAGGGGAACTTCGGTTCGGTCGATGGTGATCCTGCGGCTGCCTATCGATACACCGAATGTCGATTGGAACGGCTCGCGGAAGAGCTGCTCGCCGATATCGAAAAGGAAACCGTCGATTTCGGGCCAAACTTCGACGACTCCGATAGTGAGCCGCTCGTTCTCCCGAGCCGGGTTCCCAATCTCTTGATCAACGGCTCGGGCGGTATCGCCGTCGGCATGGCGACCAACATCCCTCCGCACAATCTCCGCGAAGTCGTCGATGCCACCGTCCGGCTCATGGGCGATCCCGAGCTGACGGTCGACGAGTTGATGCGCGACCACCCCGAGTCCGGCCGCGAGGGGGTCAAGGGTCCGGACTTCCCGACCGCGGGATACATCTACGGCACATCCGGCATTGGGTTGGGGTACCGCACCGGGCGAGGCCGCATCGTCATGCGGGCGCGAGCCTCGATCGAGCAGCTCCCGGGAAAGCCCGACCGGGAGATGATCGTCATCACCGAGATCCCCTATCAGGTGAACAAAGCGGAGCTTCTGAAGAAAATCGCGGACTTGGTCCGAGACAAGCGACTCGAGGGGATCAGCGATATCCGTGACGAATCCGACCGGGACGGGCTGCGTGTGGTCGTTGAGCTCAAGCGCGATGCCCACGGCGAAATCGTCCTCAACAAGCTCTACCAGATGACCGCGCTCCAGAGCACGTTCGGCTACAACTGCTTGGCCATCGTCAAGCAGCGCCCCGAGGTGCTCGACCTCAAGACGTTGTTGCTGCGATTCATCGACCACCGTCGCGAGGTCGTCATCCGGCGGACGCGTCACGACCTGCGGCAGGCTCAAGCGCAGCGGGAGCTCGTCGAAGGTATCGGCATGGCGGTCACCGAAGTGGACCTCGTCGTCAGCACCATCCGCTCGTCGCAGGATCCCGAAGAGGCGCGAGACCGCTTGATGAAGCTTTCCCTCACCGGCCTAGAGGAATTCGTGCGGCGCGCGGGTCGTCCCGACGAAGAGATCGAAGCTGCAAAGGAGCCCGGCGAGTACTTCCTTTCCGAGCGCCAGGCCAAGGCCATTCTCGAGATGCGACTCTCGCGACTGACGGGCCTCGAACGGGAGAAGCTCGCCACCGAGTACGGCAATCTTTGTGATCTCATTTGCGAGCTCGAGGCGATCCTCGACAGCAAGGAGCTTCTCGACAAGCTGATCGTCGAAGAGCTCGACGAGATCCGTGAGCGCTACGGCGATGCCCGACGCACCGAGATCATCGAGGCCGAGGGCGACATCTCGATCGAGGATCTGGTGCCTGACGAAGAGGTGGTCGTGACCGTGTCGCACGCCGGATATATCAAGCGCGTCCCGTTGAGCGAGTATCGCGCGCAGGGACGCGGCGGAAAGGGCCTACGGGCCATGGACACCCGCGATCAAGACTTCGTGAGCTGGGTGTTCGTGGTCAATGCCCATGCGAACGTCTTGTTCCTGAGCGATAAGGGTAAGGCGTACCTCAAGAAGGTGTACCAGATTCCCGAGACTAGCCGGGCTGCTAGGGGCAGAGCGGCCGTGAATCTCGTCGGCATGGAGCCCGACGAAAGGGTCGCGGCCATCCTTCCGATTCGCGAGTTCGTCGAGGATGGGTATCTCTTGACCTGCACGCGACGGGGCCGGGTGAAGCGCACGAACCTGAGCGCGTATGAGAACATCCGCCAGACCGGCATCATCGGGGTTGCGATCGGTGAGGGCGACGGGCTCCTAACCGCCCGCATCGTTACGCCGGGCCAGAACGTGCTCATTGGAACTTCGCACGGGATGAGCATTCGTTTCCCGATCGAAGACGTTCGCGCGATGGGTCGGGACTCTATGGGCGTCAAAGGTATCGAGCTTCGAGAAGACGACTTCGTGATCGGGATGGACATCATCGAAGACGAGAACATCGAGCAAGTCCTCACCGTCAGTGCAAACGGTTACGGAAAGCGCACCCCGGTTTCCGAGTGGCGTTCCCAAAATCGAGGCGGCAAAGGGATCATCGCGATGGACACTTCGGAGCGCAACGGAGCTCTGGTTAAGCTAAGGCTCGTCTCGCCCGACGATCAATTGATGGTCATCACCAACGGAGGGCAGGTGATTCGCACCCACGTGTCGGAAATTCGCGAGACCGGCCGCAATACCCAGGGCGTGCGGGTGATCCGCCTGCGTGATAGCGAGCAGGTCGTAGACGTCGAGCCCGTCGCCGAAGCGGAAAGCGATGTCGGTGAAGAACCCCAGGAAAAAAGCCCTATTGAGCCCGAAAACGTGTGATCGGGCGAACAAACCGCTATCCTGAATCCGGGCAAAAGCGAGGTGCTTTTCTTGGGAGTAGGCAAGCGTGAGTAAAGGACCCGTCATCGGGATCGACCTCGGAACGACCAATTCTGTGGTCGCCATTGCGGACCAGCCCGGGGCCCGAGTGCTAGCGGATAGCGAGGGCTCGGAGCTCATCCCATCGGTGGTGTCCTTCCATCCGAGCGGCGACGTCCTGGTGGGCACAGTCGCGAAAGAGCGACGGTTGCTCGATGCCCGCAACACCGTGTCCTCGGTCAAGCGACTGATCGGTCGTCCGTATACGAGCTACGAGGTCAAGCAGGCGCAAGAGCGGTTTGCGTTCGAGCTCTCCGAAGGCCCGAGTGGCGGCGTCTTGGTTTCGGCGCGTGGTGAAACGTACACGCTCAGCGAGATCAGCGCTTTCGTGCTGCGACACGTGCGCAAGGTTGCCGAGGAGGCCCTCGGTAGAGATTGCGAGCACGCGGTCGTCACGGTGCCGGCGAACTTCAACGAGCTTCAGCGAAGTGCGACGAAAGCAGCTGGGCGCGTCGCAGGCCTCGAGGTGTTGCGAATCCTCAACGAACCGACCGCTGCGGCGCTCGCCTACGGGTACAATAAGACGTCGAACGAGGTGCTGGCGGTCTACGACCTCGGAGGCGGTACCTTCGACATCACGATTCTCCAGCTCGCGGGGGATGTGTTCGAAGTTCTCGCGACTGCGGGCGACACGTTTCTCGGCGGCGACGACATCGACAATCTCATTGCGGACGACATGACCGTGCAGTTCCTAGAGACCCACCGCTACGATACGCGCCAGGACCGCCAAGTGTTCGAGCGGCTTCGTGCCGCGGCCGAGTGGGCCAAGTGCCAGCTTTCCGACAAGCCCGAGATCAAGCTCTGCATCGAAGAGCTCGCCTACGGGGAAGGAGGCGTCGCGCTCAACCTCGACTACGCACTCAGTCGCGAGCGCCTCGAACAGATGACGCAGCCCTTGATCGCCCGAAGCTTCGACGTGTGCGAGGACGCCATGAAGGCCGCGGGGCTTCGTCCCACGCAGCTCGACAATGTGATCTTGGTGGGCGGCTCGACCCGCATCCCATTGCTTCAGCGGATGGTAGCCGAGTACTTCGGCCGCAAGCCACAGGCGAGCATCGACCCCGACCTGGTCGTTGCGGAGGGGGCCGCGCTTCAAGCGAAGGCGCTCTCGGTGCCCGCACGCAAGCCCACCGCGCCGCTCGCACGAGTCGCGTTGAAGACGGTCGCCCAGCCAGAGGCGGGCGCACCCTTCAGCGACGACTTCGATGACGAGATCACCAACATCGGCGATAGGCCTCCACTACCTCCGCCGCCGGTCGCGCGTCGTGCGCGCAAGGCTACGCTGCAGGGCCAGGCGCCTCCGCCTCTACCGATCCAACTCAAGAAGGCTGCCGGGCCGGCGGATGATGGTTTGGTCGATACGCCGACGCGGTCGCGCGAAGAGCCGCTCGAGGATATGCGCACGCGGGTCGCCGAGGCCGCCGATCCACTCGATTTTCAACCGACTCGGACCGAGGATGCTTCCGGCCTCTTGATGGAGATCGGGGAGGAGACCGCGGCTCGCCACGTTTCGGACGACGACGAGCCGTCGGGGCTGGTGATAGAGCTCGGAGACGACGCGTTCGGCGCGCCGTCCGATGTGCCGACCGGCACTGACTTGCGGCCTCAGTCTCCTCTCGACCTGCCGAGCTCGGTGCCTCGTGAGGTCGAAGCGGCGCTCGACGAGGAGGTGC
Organism: Deltaproteobacteria bacterium; assembly: GCA_027295555.1. Classification (GTDB taxonomy): domain Bacteria; phylum Myxococcota_A; class Polyangia; order Polyangiales; family Houyiibacteriaceae; genus SG8-38. The sequence continues at coordinate 1,144 of JAPUKT010000413.1, read as the reverse complement.
CGACGGTCACCGGTGCCCTTCTTGTGCCTGACGGGTCGGCGCCTGTGCCTGTCGGGCCGGCGCCCGTGCCTGTCGGGCCGGCGCCACCGCTTCTGCTCGACGTCACTCCGCTTTCGCTCGGCGTCGAAACCGTCGACAGCTACTGCGAGCACATCATCCGTCGCAACTCTGCGATTCCGGCCGGTCAAACCAAGATGTTCACGACCGCGCACGACAAGCAAGAGACGGTCGTCATCCGGATTTGTCAGGGCGAATCGCGGAAGATCAGCGGCAATCAGCTACTCGGCGAGGTCGTGCTCGAAGGGTTGCGGCCGGCCGCACGCGGGAAGGTGCAGATCGCAGTTCGATTCATGATCGACGCCGACGGCATGTTGAAGGTTCGAGCGCAAGACGTCGGCACGGGCCAACAGCAACAGATCGCGATCAAGCTCATCGGTGAGCTGCCGGATGACCAGATCGAGGTGCTCCGCCAGCGCCACGAAGGGAAGATGGGAGCGTAGGCGTGTCGGAGCCCGAGGAAGCCTCAGACTACTACACGGTCCTCGGGATCATCCGAACCGCCACCTCCGATCAGATCCGCTCCGCATTCCACCGTTTCGCCCGGGAGCATCATCCGGACAATTTCGCCGGTGCGCCTCCCGAGGAAGGCGAACCGCACACCGAGCTTTACCAACTCGGAAGCGAAGCCTATCAGGTGCTGTTCGATCCCATCAAGCGCAAGATCTACGACGAGGGTCTCGAACAAGGCCACGTTCGATATTCGGCTGATCGTGCTGAAGAGACGCGGCGTACGATGCGACCACCGGGCGGCCTTGCGCTGCGTTCGAGCAAGGCGATGACGTTCTTCGCGCGTGCCCACAAAGCGATGAAGGTCGAGGACTGGCCCCAGGCGAAGCTCAACCTCCAAATGGCGCTCCAAAACGAGCCCAACAACGAGGACCTCGAGGGCAAGCTCCAGGAAGTTCTCGAACGGATGAAGTCCCGCGAGTAACGCTCGATAGCGCGCGTCGATCGGTGCTACGGTCCGGCCCGCGCGGCCCCTCCATGGCCTCGGTTTGGGCTACAACCAACGCCGAACGGATTTCTTGTAGTCAATGTACTCCCGGCCGAATCGCTGCTCTAGATGTCTTTCCTCTCGAATGAT
>JAPUKT010000412.1 GCA_027295555.1 Deltaproteobacteria bacterium | reverse complement strand
CACCTCTCATGCCAGGTCGAAGGGTCCCGGAATTGCCCCATTTTCTCCAATTTGCAGGCCCGGGATGTGACCGAACCGGCCACGCCCGAGTAACCGATTCGGTCACTCGTGGGGGACACGCACGGCGTCCCAAACGCGTTAGGTTTCGACCGGTTAATTGAGCGCCCGCGAGCCGCTCTTTTCGGACCAGATCGATTCCCAGCCTTGGCGGTACTCCTCGGTGGTGACCTTGGGAGGGCCGCTTGCTTCGCGCATGGCGGTCGCGTCGTGCTGGGTTTCGACGTCGAACAGCACCGGTGAGTCGGCGCGGGGGCGGAGGCTCACGACCTCACCGTGAATCGGCTTTCCCTCCTCGAGCATGCGCAGCGCGCCAAGCTGGATCTCGTCCCTGCGGCGCCGGAGCACTCCGTAGGACCTGCCGTCCTCGGAACACGAGTAGACGAGCGCCACGTCGTCCTGGGACCCGTTCTTCTTGGGGCTTTTCGCCATATCAGCATAATTAAGACCCCTCGGGCGCAAAGTCTAGTCCCTGGGGTCCGGTGGACAGCGGCCGGCGCTGATGGCAGCGGCACGTCGAGGACGGCCCCCTCCATGCTGCATAGGTGAAGCGCAGCCCTGGAAACGTGGTAAAAGCGACCCCCCGGGCAATCATGACTGTGCACCAATCTCTCAATCGACGATGGGTGACCGTTGTTGCTTCTTCCACGTTCTTGTGGGTCGGCTGCAAAGCTGCGGAGCCGCCTCCGCCTCCGGTGCCCGACGATAGCGAGGCGACTGGCTATACGATTGCGGTCAATCAGAAGTTCGCCGAGATGCTCGACCTCGACGATCAAGAGGATTTCGAGCAGGCGAGCAAAGGGCTGATCGCTGCTGCGCCCATGGAGCCGGTGAAGGACAGCGCGGGCAAGGTGATCTTCGACCCGAGCCAATACGACTTCATCAAGGGGGACGCTCCCGCGACGGTCAACCCGAGCCTTTGGCGGCAAGCGAAGCTCAATATGCATCGTGGCCTCTACAAAGTCACCGATGGGATCTACCAACTTCGTGGCTTCGACTTGGCAAATATGTCGATCATCGAGGGCGACACAGGCTGGATCATCGTCGACCCGCTCACGAACAAATCAACCTCGGCGCAGGCGTTGGCTTTCGCCCGCGAGCATCTGGGAAACAAACCGATCACCGCGATCATCTTCACGCATAGCCACGTCGATCACTTCGGGGGCGCGCTCGGATTGATGTCGATGGAAGAGGCTGCTGCAAAGAACGTACAGATAATCGCCCCGATCGGCTTCATCAAGGAAGCTACCAGTGAAAATATCGTGGCGGGGCCGGCGATGCTTCGTCGCTCGGAGTTCATGTACGCCATTCGCGTGCCGCGCGGGCCTACCGGTCACGTCAGCACCGGCCTAGGAATTCAGCCAGTCGTGGGAGAGGCGAGCATCATGGTTCCGACCACGGTGATCAAAGAGCCGAGGGAAGACGCCACCATCGACGGCGTCCAGTTTCGATTCCTGAATGCGCCAGGCTCGGAAGCCCCGGCGGAGCTCGTGTTCTATCTTCCAGAGCACAAGGCCTTTTGCGGCGCCGAAGTGCTCAGCCGCAACATGCACAACCTCTACACGCTCCGCGGCACGAAAGTGCGTGATGCGGTGAAATGGAGCGACTACATCGACGACTCGATCAACGACTTTGGTGAGGCAGAGCTCTACTTCGCGAGCCATCATTGGCCGATCTGGGGACAAGAGCGGGTGATCGAGTTCCTCGAGAAGCAACGCGACATGTACCGCTTCATCAACGATCAAACCCTACGCTGGTCGAATGCTGGCCTCACGCCGAGAGAGATCGCCGAACGCATCGAGATGCCGGAGTCCTTGGCGACCGAGTTCTACAACCGCGACTACTACGGGACGCTACGACACAACAGCAAGGCCGTGTATCAGCGCTATTTCGGTTGGTATTCCGGCAACCCCGCGGATTTGAATCCGCTACCGCCATCGGAAGCGGCGAGCCGGTACGTCGACTACATGGGAGGCGCCCAGGCCGTCATCGACAAAGCACAGAAGTCTTTCGATGAGGGCGAGTATCGCTGGGTGGCCCAGGTGCTCGATCACGTGATCTTCGCTCAGCCCGACAATCAAGCCGCCAAGGAGCTGCTCGCCGAGGCCTACCGCCAGCTCGCGTATCAATCCGAGTCGGGTCCGTGGCGCGACGTGTATCTCACGGGGGCCTATGAGCTTCAGTTTGGGCCCCCTGACGAGGGCATCAAACTGAGCGACGCGATGGAGATGCTCGAGCAGACACCGGTCATTGAGTTTCTCACGGCGATGTCTGTGCGCTTGAAGGCCGAGAAGGCGCACGGGAAGGAGATGACGATCAACATCGTCTTGACCGACCTGGACCAGAGCTACGTGCTCGAGCTCAAGAACTCGGTCCTGCACTACCGGGAGAGCGAGCCTGACCCGGAAGCGAACGCCACCCTCAAGATCACCCACCCGATGTTTCTCAAGATGATGGTCGGTGAGGCCAAGCTCACGGACATGGTGTTTTCGAAGGAGCTATCCATCAAAGGGAGCAAGCTCGACCTGGTGAGGTTCTTCGCTCTCATGGACAAGCCAGACTCGACGTTCCCCATCGTGACG
>JAPUKT010000411.1 GCA_027295555.1 Deltaproteobacteria bacterium | reverse complement strand
GACATCGCACATTTCTTGTCCCGGTCCATGATGAGGAATCGCTTGCCGAGCAGGAAGCCGTCTACCGGGTCGGTTAGGTTCCGTCCGACCTGCATCATGAACGTGCTGTCGGGCCCCGGAGTGATTCCAAGCTTCCTTTGGCGAACCAAGCGTAGACGCGTCTATCCGAAACGCCCCGGCTGACGCGGGTCTTGAGCTCGTTCGTGTTTTTGGACACGACGCCCTTGTGTTTTGGTGGATTTGGTGTACAAAAGGGATGGTTTGAGTGAAGTTCGAACGCAATACGTCGTGAGGACGGCCAACCTGGGCGATGCGTCCAGGCTAGAGGCGCTCATCGCGCGCTCCGCGCGTGAGCTCGGAGCCGAGCACTACACTGCAGAAGAGATCGAGGGTGCGCTTCGAGGCACGTTCGGCGTCGATACGCAGCTGATTCGAGACAGCACGTACTTCGTCGCGGAGCATGAGGGTGACATCGTTGGCTGTGGCGGTTGGAGCTACCGCGCCGCGCTCGTTGGCGGCGACAAACTCGGCGGACGTGACGCCAACGAGCTCGACCCACGCGCTCAGCCCGCCAGAATCCGCGCCTTCTTCGTCGATCCGGGGCACGCCCGCAAGGGGATCGGCCGCATGCTGCTACAACGCTGCGAGCTAGAAGCGTTGAAGGCCCACTTCAGTACGCTCGAGCTCATGGCGTCCTTGTCGTCGACGCAGCTTTACGCTGCCCACGGTTATGTCGCGGAAGAGCCTCGGGAGTTCGACATCGGGAGCGGCCTCACGATCACGCTCGTCCCCATGAGAAAACACCTCGCCACCAAGCCGTTGCCCGGTGAAGCCTAGGTATGCACTTGCGAGAAAATTAGCCGTTAGTGTTCCGCGAGCCGGTTCTGGACGACGACGAACGTAGGGGGCGTATCGTCGTCGGTGGTTTCGACGCCGCCCTGCGTCAATATCACGAAGTGTTGCCCGTCCGGGTGATGCATTCATGGTTGGAGCAGTCTTCAACCATGCGGTTTAGCCCGAATCCACCTGATATCATCCGCACTGGTCTGGACCTAGCGATGCTGTATGAGGTTTCGGGGTGTGGAAGTTCTGTATTCGGAAAGGCCGTTGCCTGGCTATTCGCGGTGGCGGTGCTTCCTTGCTCGGTGGCCGCTCAGACCGCTCAGAATTGGGTCGAGGTTCGGACGCCGCACTTCATACTTCTCAGCAATACCGACTCCCGACGCGCGAGAAACGTCGCCCTCGAGTTCGAGCAAGCGCGCGAGCTATTCCGAGTCGCCATTTCGCCCGACGCTGGACAGGACACCGCGCTTCCGGTCGTCATCTTCGCCGTCCGAAACCGAGCTGATTTGCGGGTGCTTCTCCCCGGACTCGAGGGCGAGCTTCCCATCGGTGTGTTTCGTCGCTCACCCGATCAGCACAGCATTGCGGTTCGGCTGGATGAACCGTCGGAGCAACGCTTTCACGCGGTCTATCACGAGTACCACCATCTTCTTTTTCGCTCCGCGGTGGCGCGCGCGCCGGTTTGGCTCACGGAAGGGCTCGCCGAGTTCTGGTCGACAATGGAAACGCGACGTGACGGAAGCATGGAGATCGGGCGTCCCAACCCGCGTCATCTTCGAGCGCTTCGGCTCGGGTCGATGATGCCGCTCGCTCGGCTGCTTGAAAAGAACCCCCGACGACCGGAACAACTCAGTCGTCGAGCAGCGTCGCCAGCGCATCGATCCGGGTAGCACGCAGCGCCGGAACAACGCAGGCGGCAAGGGCCGCGACCAGGATCACCGCGGCGCCGCTAAGCAGAGCGGTGGGGTCGACCGGGCTAACTCCGTAAAGGAGAAGACGGGCGACGTAGGCCAATGCCACGACGGTCACCATGCCACCGGCGAGCCCCATGACCACCAGCCGCATGCCGTCCCGGACGACGCGACTCAGGATCTGGTCGGCCCGGGCACCGAGGGCCATGCGAATCGCCATCTCCCGGGTGCGCCGGGAGACCGCGAACGAGACCAAACCGTAAACGCCGATGACCGATAGGATCAGACCGAAGGCGCCGCCGAAGGCGAACAGCCTCGACGCAAGACGCGGCACGAGGTACTGCACGTCGACTTGGCTTTCGAGTGTCGTGGGCGGAATTAGTGTCAACTCACGGTCGCCAACCTCCACCTCACGGCGTAAGACCTCCACCATCTCCTCGGCCTTGCCGGCTCCCTTGACCAATACCCCAGCGTCTCGCGAGTCGTCCTGGTAGAACGACATCCAAAAGTACGGCAGCGGCCCGTCGTCGATGTCGAGGTACTTGCCCTCACGGGTGAGTCCGACCACTTCCACGCTCAGCGCAAGCCTTTGTGAAGCTCCTTCCGATCCTTCGCGTCGGGAGAGGGCGAAGCGCTTGCCGATCGCCTCCGCGTCGGGCCACAGCCGTGCGGCGAAGGTCTCGTTGATCACCGCCACCGCGGGTGCCCCCCGCCTGTCACCGGGCTCGATCGTGCGCCCGCGGAGCAGTGGCACCTCGAGCATCTCTAGATAGCCGGGAGTGACCGAGTTGTAGTAGGCCGAAACCGGCGCGTCGCCTGCTCTCGACGAGACGTCCGCCTGCAAGCTCGGCATGAACGTTACCTCCACGCTGCGAGCAACGGCGGCATCAACGACACCGGGCACGCCGCGCAAGTGCTGGATCAGATCGCGGTAGTGCTCCCTCGCGCTCTCGGGTGTCGTCTCTTCCTCCGACAGCGAACGCGTCATCATGGCGACTCCGTCGGAATCGAAACCAAGGTCGGTCTCGAGGGCCGACTGTAAGCCGCGCAGGAAGAGGCCTGCGCCCACCAGCAGGACGACCGATGCCCCGATCTGGGCGATCACCAATAGATCCCGGAACCCGAAGCGTCCGGCGCGGCGCCCGCCGGCGTCCCCGG
>JAPUKT010000410.1 GCA_027295555.1 Deltaproteobacteria bacterium | reverse complement strand
CCCAAGATCGGCCGCCAACGGATAACGGCGCGATCGTCCGGAAAAGACGTTGTACGCGCCGGATAGCCGAAGGACATCACTTGCGTACGCACGACCATCGAACGTCATCCAGGGGTCCCTCCAGATCGGTACGAACACGGGCACCGGCTCGATCGTCGAGATCGCTTCAGCACGCGCTACAGCCTCGCGGCAGCGTCGAAGGTGCGGCGACTCGTTCGGATTCACATCAAGAATACGACACAGCTGCTCGAGGTGTCGATTCGAATCGTCGACCGTGCAGGGAAAGCTCACGTGGACCTCGAGCCCGGCCTCGATCAGCGCCATCACGAGTGGGCGGCTATTCTCTTCCTTGTTCGCCAGAACGAGGTCCGGCTCGAGATCGAGAACCGCTCGAACGTCGAACCCCTTCGTTCCCCCCACTGTCGGCACCGCCTCGATGGCGCCAGCCGGCTCGATGCAGTAGTCGGTCCGGCCGACGAGCCGCCCTAACCCCACGAGATCGACCACAGACACAGTCTCGCTAGGAACGAGCGACACGACCCGCACGGGGGGTTTGCCGAGCTCCAAGCGCTGCCCGATGGCATCTTCGACTTCGATCATGGGGGTCTAGGGGTGCCGTCCGCACCGCCTTCCCCGTTTCTAGCACCCCTAGGCCGGTCATTTGCGCGCATGGTGTGGGGGATGGTAGGTTGCTCGACCCGAAGCGTATGTTTTCCGTGAGTGAGTTGGAGGAAACGCTGACGATTCAGGACATTCAACAGGCGCTTGTCAACGTCGGAGTAGAAATCTACGGGTCCGCGGACCAGGAGCTCCGAATCGCGGAACGCGTGCGCCTTCACATCATGGATTCTGGCGTGCGGGTGGTCACCAACGGCGGCCTATCGGTCCAGTTCACGGCCCGGACGCAGCGCTCGGACGCTCCGTCGGCGCACTCCGAAGAGCTCTTCCGACGCGTCCGCGAGGCAGTTGGCGAACAGGCGAGCAGCCGGGGCTATGAAGAGGCAGGCGCGGAGATCGTCGAGGTCAAAGACCCGGTCAATGAGGCCCGTGTTCTCGATGTGTGGCACGAGGTGACCTACCGCAAGTCGCTCGACGACATCAGCGAAGCCGTCGAAGAGGTGCGATGGGCCCTCGACCTCGAGAAGTACGTGCGTCTTTGAGTGCTAGCTCGCCGGTACGCTGAGCACGTTGTCTGCGCGAACGTTCTCGGCAAACCGCCCGCGTGGCCCAAGGCGGAGATCGAATGCGACGTGCTGCCCCGGCCGCAACGTTCGATACCCTTCACCAGCTATCTGGGAGTAGTGCACGAAGACGTCGGATCCATCTTCCCCGCTGATGAACCCCCAGCCCTTCGCGTTGTTGAACCATTTGACCATTCCTATTTGCATGACCCCTCGACTGGATGTGAACCACTCGGTTGTCCCCGGTCACGATCGAAACATCTACACCCGCGACTAGTTCGTCAAGGCATTAATGAGACGCGCTAAGGATACAGCCGCACGCAGCTCCAGCCATCGCCGCCTCGTCTATAAAGCCACCGGTCATGCAGTCGATCGTCCCGATTCTCCCAAAACTCGATGGCATCGGGCGTAATTCGAAACCCTCCCCAGAACGGCGGTCGTACGGCGGGAACATCCTCGAAGCGCTTCTTCATCTTAGCGACTTTGGCTTCGAGTGTTTTCGGATCATCGAGCTCAGCGCTTTGCTTGGACGCCCACGCGCTGAGTCGGCTTCCAAGGTCACGGCTCGCGAAATACGCGTCGGCCTCTTCGTCGGATACCCTCGTCACCGAGCCACGCACGCGTACCTGCACGCCGGTCGTGTGCCAATGAAACACCAGCGCCGCATGGGGATTGTCTTCGAGGTCGCGCGCTTTTCGACTGTCAAAGTTCGTGTAGAACACGAAGCCGCGCGCGTCGAAGCCCTTGAGCAAGACGAACCGAACCGAGGGGCGTCCCTGCGCATCGGCCGTGGCGAGCGCACATCGGCCTCCTTCGAAAGGCTCGCTTTCAGCGGCACGCGCATACTCGCGCTCGAACCGCCCGATCGGGTCGTTCTCTTTCATGGAAGCGGGTCCTCGTCGAGGTGCTTCTGCGCGATATCCGCCCACGATCCGGCCGGTTCGAGCGCGAGATAGTGCTGCCAATGGGGTCGGGCAGCGCTCCGGTCCCCGCGCTCTTCGAGGGCCATCGCCACGTTGAAATGGGCGTCAGCGAACGAGGGATCGCTCCTCAACGCTTCACGAAAGAGCGTGATGGCGGAGTCGATCTCGTCGCGCTCGAAATGCAGAAACCCGAGGTTGTAGAGCGCTTCGGGCTGCTCGGGGTCGCATTCGAGTGCGTGGCGGTAGTAGTACTCCGCTTCGTCGAGCTGGTCGCGCCGGTAGTTGAGGTTGCCGAGGTTGGTGAGCGCGTTCGAGAGCGTCGGATCCAACGAGAGCGCCTTTTGGTACGCCTCCTCCGCTTGCTCGAAGGTTCCGGCTTCCTCGTCGAACGTGCACCCTTTCAGGTAATATTCATAGGCCCTCGACCGATCGCCGCCTTCGGAACTCAGCAGGCGCACCACGTCTGACTCGAGGCTGTCGATGCTGAAATCGAGCAGGGCTTGCCCGGTGGTTGGCTCATAGGTACCCGCGTCGTCTTGGACCAGCACAGTCCGGCCGTCGGCAAGCACGCGAAGCTCGGAAAGCGGGCGCGTCGTCTTGGGGAGGGTGTTGCGCAGAGACTCGACCGTTCGCCGCACTTGCTGCAATGGCACTCCCTGTTCGAGGAGCCCCTTGGCCGTACGCACACCGATCAGGTCTTGAAAGGTGTAGTAGTTGCGGCTGCCTACCCGAGCGGAGGGCTCGAGGAGGCCAGATT